>CAZDYZ010000098.1:0-2413 GCA_964509525.1 uncultured Acidobacteriaceae bacterium | reverse complement strand
AAAAAGTGTTCGCTAGCGATAGCTTGCTCGAATGTGTGGCTTGCTATGCCTGCACGGCGAAATGTCCTCGTAACATTGACCTCACGGGTGTGCTCCTGCCGCTGATTAAGGAGCAGGTGCTGCTGCATCTGCCCACCATGCCGTCAGAGTTGCAGAAGGCGCTGGAGAACAAGTTGCGATACGGCAATCCGATGGGAGAATCGCCGCGCAAGCGGGCTGCATGGGTAAAAACGGCTGGTGTTCCCATTCGCATTCTGTCTGAAGATCCCCGCCCTCCAGATGTGTTGTGGTTCGTCGAATGCTACGCGTCATACTATCCACGCGGGCAGGACAATGCCCGTGCTACGGCCCGGCTTTTCCATGCGTTAGGTATCGACTTCGCCATTCTCGGCAATGAGGAGAAATGTGCTGGTGAATGTGGCCGTCTGTCATGGGAGCGCGGGCTGTACAACACCCTCATGGAATACAACATGCTGGTGTTGGCCAAATACCAGTTCAAAATGATCGTCACTTCCTGTCCTCATGCTTACGATGCTTTTCGTTATCGCTATCCCATCGTGGGCTTCAACTACAACATCTGGCCTGTGCCGCTATTCTTGGCGGAGTACCTGCCGCAACTGAAGCCACTTCTGAAGCGCAAGCTGAACTATACGGTCACCTATCACGATTCCTGCTGCCTGGGCCGCCACAACAGCCTGTACGAAGAGCCACGCGCCCTGCTGCAAGCCATTCCGGGTATCAAGCTCGTGGAGATGGTTCACAACCGGGTGAACACAATCTGTTGCGGCGGTGGAGGAGGCGGCATGTGGCTCGACTCCTACTACAAGACCAAGGGCATTGAGCGACTTTCCGAGCGCCGAGTGAAGGAAGCCATCGCGACCGGAGCCGATGTGTTGGCGGTTGCTTGTCCTTACGAAGTTTCACGATTCGAAGATGCCCTCAAGATCGTGGGACACGAGAAGAAAATTATCGTGCGCGATATCAGCGAATTGCTTTCCGAAGCCCTAGAGGTATAAGCCATGAAAATTATCGTGTTGCTCAAAATGGTGCCCGATGTGGTCGAGGAACTGGAGGTTGCCGCCAATGGCAAGGCATTGGATACAGAGTATCTGCGCCTGATCGCGAATGAGCTTGACACACAAGCGCTGGAGGAAGCGCTGCTGCTGAAAGAGAAATATGGCGGCACCGTCACCGTGGTTGCGTTAGATGCGCCTGAAGTGGATGATGCGCTATTCACCGCTCTCGCTAAGGGCGCTGACCAGGCATTCAGGATTAGCAATGGCAAGGAAGCGCTGAGCACTCGTGCTCGAGCGTATCGCCTGGCCCAGGTGCTCCCCAGCGTTCAGGGACTGCTGCCTGCCGACCTCATTCTCACCGGAGCGCAGGCGATTGACGATCTCGACGGACTGGCCGCTCCTCTGCTCTCCCATCTGTTGCACTTGCCGCAGCTCGGGATCGTCACGCACGTGAGCGTCGATACTGCCTCAGGAACAGCCACTGTGCTGCGCGAGTTCCCCGGTGGAGTCCGTGGTGAATATGAAATCAAGCTGCCGGCCGTGCTTGGAATTCAAGCGGCAGAAAAGCCGCCGCGCTATGTGCCGGTGGCCAAGGTGCTGGCAGCCAGGAAGTCGCAAGCTATCCAATCTGTACCCGCTCCCGTGATGGCCGATGGCGGGGTTGTCATGCTACAGGTGGAGCAAATGGCTAAGCCGGAAGTGACAGAGCACGCCCAGATGCTGAACGGCTCCCCGGAAGAAGTCGCGAATCAACTCTGCGAGATTCTGGCCGCTCGCGGCCTGGTCTAGGAAGGAGGCCTATGGGCAATGTTTGGGCAGTTGTTGAGCAGTGGAGAGGCCAGATCCCGGAGATCACCTATGAGGTCCTGGCTCTGGGAAAGGAGCTTGCCAACGGCTTGGGCTGCGATCTGCAGGCTGTCCTGCTGGGGCATGACGTGAAGCCGCTGGCCGTCACTTTGGGCAAAGCGGATTCCGTGCTCTGCCTCGATCATCCCGCGCTCCAGACGCCTGTAGCGGAAACTTTCGCTCACGCCTTGGCTCCGTTGAGCCGCGCCCGGAATCCTCTAGCTATTCTGATGCCGCTCACGAACGTGAGCTTGGGAATTGCGTCTCTGTTGGCCGAAGAGCTGGGGATTTGCTGCGTCAATTTTTGCCGCGACGCGCGGGTTATCGACGGCCGACTGCAAACCCGATCTGCGCTGTATGGCGGCAAGATGGAGGCCCTCGTCAAGCCTTCACAAACGCCGGTGATCCTGGGCATCTTGCCTGGAGTTCGTCCGCCCGATGAGGGACGGTCAGAGGCTGCGCCTCCGGTCGAGGACGTTGCGGTCGAGGTGCAAGCGTCGGCCAGCATTCGCTGGAAACGCTACATCGAGCCCGAGATTGGGGACGTTGAC
>CAZDYZ010000097.1:0-6320 GCA_964509525.1 uncultured Acidobacteriaceae bacterium | reverse complement strand
AACAGGAAATTAGATGGGCGCAACAGCATCCGGGCCAGCGCGTAACGATTGCGCTCACCGCCCGAAAGAACGCCGATAGGCTTAAATACATCGTCCTCCGAGAAAAGGAAGCAGCCCAGCAACCCACGCAACTCGGTCATGGTCTTCTGTGAGGCGACATCAGAGAGGTCGTCGAGCATGCGCCGTTCCGGATCGAGTTCCTTGTACTGGTCCTGTGCAAAATAATCAGGTTCGACATTGTGGCCCAATCGCATCGTGCCCGCCGTCATTGGTTCAATGCTCGCCAGCAGCTTGATGAGCGTCGATTTGCCTGCGCCGTTTGCGCCAACGAGCGCAACTCGGTCTCCCCGCTGAATAGTAAAGTCCACATCGCGGAACACTTCGTTCGCGCCATAGCTTTTCGCCAAACCCGAACACTCGACGACCAGTCTCCCACTGGGCCTCGGCTGCGGGAAGGTAAAGTGGATGGTTTTCTCTTCCGGCGGGATCTCGATGCGCTCGATCTTCTCCAGCTCTTTAATGCGGCTCTGCACCTGCTTCGCCTTAGTTGCCTGATAGCGAAAGCGGCTCACAAAGGCTTCAAGCTGCTCGATTCTTTCACGCTGGTTCCTGTACGTCGACAGTAACGAATCCCGACGCTCCTGCTTCTGCTGCAAATACTTCTCGTAGTTGCCGCTGTAAAACTGTACCCGCTTGTTCCATATCTCGACGACACGGTCCACGGTCACATCGAGAAAGTAGCGGTCGTGTGAGATAAGTAAATACGCGTACGGATACTGTATTAGGTACTGCTCGAGCCAGTTCCGAGTTTCAAGATCAAGATGATTGGTTGGCTCGTCCAGCAAAAGCAAGTTTGGTTTTGACAGGAGCAGCTTCGCGAGAGCGATGCGCATCTGCCAGCCGCCAGAGAATTCCTCGGTGCAGCGGGTCCAATCTACCTTTCGGAAGCCCAGGCCATCAAGTACCGTGCCGATCTGCGAATCGAGTGCGTAGCCGTCCTTCATGCGAAACTCACCGGAAATGCGATGGTATCGATCAGCCACCTGGGCGTATTCGCTCGAGGTGTGGTCGAGTTCACCCATCCGTCGGGCGAGATCCTCCATCTCCTGCTCGAGCGAGCGCAAGCCGCTGAACACGGACAAACATTCGTCGAAGATAGTGCGGCCGGAAAGCTGCACGCCATCCTGTGGCAGGTAACCGAACGTGGTGTTCTTGGCCGACGTGATGCTGCCGTAGTCGAGCGATTCAATCCCGACCAGAATCTTGAGCAGCGTCGATTTTCCTGTGCCGTTGGCGCCCACCACACCCACTCGGTCGTGTGAAGTGATGAGCCAATCCAGATTGTCGAATAGAAGCTTGGGGCCGAAACGTTTGCCGGCGGAGGACAGCTGAATCATGTGGGAACTTCAGTTGCTCTTCTTCTGGCGCCGGAGAATGTGGTCGTCAATTGGTTTTCGACCTGCAAAACCTTCCTCGGTGCCATGCCAGTGCGTGATTTTCTTCTCGCCCACCTTCCAGCACAGCAGGATGAGGTCATCGCCCACAAGACATGGAAAATCAAGGAGACCAATATCCAGGTCCTTTACTTGCACCCCGGTGGCATCAATTTCGGCGACCGAGTCCTTTGCGCGTTGTACGGCTTTCTCCCGCTCGGCCTTGCGCCGCGCCACTGACACAATGTCGACCAGAGTCCCGCCATCAAGAAAGATCCGGTGGGCCAGCGATTGCATCTCGCCATCGACCTTCTCAATCAGTGCCTTCGCCTCCATGGCGGAGCGCAACAGAGATTCCAGAACGGGCAATAGGGTCTGGGCTTCAGAAACGGTAAATGTGCGCGCCATATCGATACTTTCTGACCTTGCTTGGTCCTGCGCTTTGCGCTTGAGCATGCGGCGGCGATATTCCCGCAGGTCTAACCAGGAGCGAGGAGTACGCCTAAGATATTTTTCCCGAGGACGCTTACGAACGATCATTGGATCTCTAACATCCTATCAAGAGCGACACGTGCCCACCACTTTACATTATCTTTTACCTTGATCTGATTGACTATGTTGCCGTCTACCAGGTTTTCAAGCGCCCAACACAAATGCTGTGGCGAGATCCGAAACATGGTGGTGCACAGGCATCCTGAATCGTCCAGCGTGATAATGTGCTTGTCCGGATTCTCCTTCGCCAGACGGTTCACAAGGTGAATCTCAGTACCAATGGCGAATGAGGTTCCAGCAGGCGCCTGGGTTACGCGCTTGATGAGTTGGTCCGTCGAGCCGATACCGTCACTCTTTTGGCAAACTTCCCAACGGCACTCTGGATGAACAATGACCTGGATGCCGGGATAGCTCGCCCTGACTTTATCCACATGCTCGGGCAGGAAGCGCTGGTGCACCGAGCAGTGCCCCTTCCATAAAATTACCTTCGCCTTTCGCAACCGTTCCACCGTCTGACCACCCTGCAGCATGTATGGGTCCCACACAACCATTTCGTCCAGTGGGATGCCTCGCGCGAAGCCAGTATTGCGACCCAGGTGTTGGTCAGGCAGGAAGAAGATCTTCTCGTTGCGCCTAAATGACCAGTCGAATGCCCCGTTTGCGTTGGTTGAGGTGCAGACCAAGCCCCCACGTTCCCCGCAGAATGCCTTGATGTCGGCCGTCGCGTTCATGTAGGTAATCGGTGTGATACCGTTGCCCTTTTCGTCCGTCAGCCCGAGATTCGCAAATTGCTCCCAGGCGTCCTCTACCTGCGAAATCTCGGCCATGTCGGCCATGGAGCAGCCAGCGTTCAAATCTGGGAGGATGACCGCTTGCCCAGGTCGCGCCAGTATGTCAGCGCTTTCTGCCATGAAATGCACACCACAGAAGACAATGTAACTGCCTTCAGCCTGCGCGGCCATCTGTGACAGGCGGTAGGAATCACCACGATAATCGGCGAACCGCACGACTTCATCCCGCTGGTAATGGTGTCCCAAGATAACGCATTTGTTGCCCAAAGCCAGCTTGGCAGTCTCAATTCGGCTGTCCATGGAATGGTCAGGAAGTACGAGGTAGTTTTCCAACGAACAGGATGTCGCTTCCGTAATCAGAGCAGTAGCCATTTTTCTGTCGCTGCCTTCAGCTCCAGCCACGCGGTTCCGTTACGTTCGGAGGTCCACGTCCTGAAACGGGGATGTTGAAAGCTGACCTGCGTCTCCAGTAGGTCCACTACGCTCGCCAACGCCCGACCTACGGGGATGTTGAAGCCGCAAGTTGACGCTTCTTTTACCAATCATTCGATGCCCTGAGAAGCGGGTTCGTTCCAAAAACAACCAGCAGCCCCCCTGTCACGGCGCACGTGGTGACTTGGCGCTGTGGCAAGCATCGAACAGAACATTGTTGCGCGTTGCGAGGGATTTCGCAAGGCCAGGAAAGCAAGTGGTTCAGCCAAGGTTGATCATCACCAATTGAAAGAGATGTAAGCGGGCGGACCAATAACCAACCCGGTGACTGCTCATGGAGAACTCAATGCTGACCTGTGTCACCCCCCGATATGCACCATTGTTCGCGAGGCCGGAATGAAACCGGGTTCCCCGATATGATGACGCTCTTCCTTCTGGTCAACCGCGTGACGGATAAAATCGATCATGTCTTCGTCACTACCTCCGCTGAGCATTAAGCTGGCCAGATCGTGCTCGCGAACCGAGAACAGGCAGGTGCGGATCTTGCCGTCGGAGGTGACGCGCACGCGGCTGCAGTGTCCGCAGAAAGGGTGGGACACCGGTGCGATGATGCCAATCTCACCTTGGCCGTCCTCGAAGACGTAGCGACGCGCAGTCTCGCTGGGCCAATGCCCAACTTCGCGCAGCGGCATGAATTCGTTCATGCGCCGCAGGATCTCATCCAGGGTTACGACAATCTCCGGCGACCAGACGCGGTCCTCTTCCAGGGGCATGAATTCGATGAACCGGACGGCGACGCCTTCCTCCCGCGCGAACCGGCCGAACGCAGTAATCTGATCGTCGTTGAAGCCGCGCAGGAGGACGCAATTGACCTTCACCGGATTGAGCCCGGCTTCTTGCGCCGCGCGAACCCCCGCGAGCACTCGCTCATAACCGCCCGGCGCTCGTGTGATACGCGCAAAGCGTTTCGCATCGACGGCATCCATTGAGACCGTCACGCGATTTAGACCGGCATCCGCCAGTGGTTTCGCCATCTCGGCCAGCAAATGCCCGTTGGTTGTGAGAGCAATGTCGAGGGGCCGACCTTCGAACGTGCGCATGCGGCCCAACACGTCCACCATTTCCACAATCCCTTTGCGCAATAGTGGCTCACCACCGGTGAGACGCACCTTGGTAATCCCCAGCCCGACAAAGACCCGAGCGATTCGGAGATAATCGGCAATGGGCATCTCTGGAAATTGCGGCCCGTTTGTTCCCGAGCGGCAATAGACACATTTGTAGTTGCAGCGATCAGTAACCGAGATACGCAGGTCGGTGATGCGACGTCCGAATTTATCGTGAAGGAACACGCTTTTTCGTCCTACGCAAATTCGTCTTTCCTTGCTCTCATGGACCGTCATTGTGAGCCAGAACAGTCGGAGTCGATGGAACTCTTAGGTTTTAGGCGCCATCAGTCAGCGGGTTCCACTGACACTTGCACTAACAACTCTTAAGACGCGCAGGAAAAGGAGGCGTAGTGCGCACTGGCGCAACTGGCGTGGATCGTTTCCTTTCCAAGCACGGGAGGCGTGGACGTTTCCCTCCACACCCTCGGTCCCGCAAACTTAACGGAACGCCGCCGCCGCAGCCGTCACTATTCCGGTAGGCTATGGCGGTCGGAAACGGTGACTTCATTATAGATGAATCCCGCCAGGGAAGGCTGCGCAGTGCAGAGAATATGCCCTTTCAAGCACGTTTTGAAGTCAAACATTTCTGGCGGTATCAACGCTAGAAACCCCAGCCTGTTTGATATCTGCCAGATACTTCGGGCGGCCATGCGCCGCGTCGTCCACGAATAAGAGGTTCCCACATGAACCGGCGACAGTCAGGGTGGGCTGCTCGGGTTAAAAGTCTACGCGCTTAGAGGTCTGCTTTTCGACTCCCGATGCGGCCGGGCTGAAGCCATGACCGTCCGCCAGATCTCGCAGGTACCTCTCCAGTAGAGGCAAGGACCGGACCGCTACATTCCCTCGTAGTTCGGTCCGCCGCCTCCCTCAGGTGGAACCCAGGTGATGATTTCGTACGGATCCATGATGTCACAGGTCTTGCAATGCACGCAGTTCGAGGGGTTCAAGTGGATCTGCAAGCCGCTGGGGGTATCCGGGGCTTCGACCATTTCATAGACATTCGCTGGACAGAAGTTCTTGCAGGGATTGCCGAATTCCTTCACACAGCGCTCATTGCAAATATCTGTGTCGTGAATGACTAAGTGTGCCGGCTGGTCTTCCTCATGCTTTGTGCTGGAGTAGTACACATCGGTAAGTTTGTCGAAGGTGAGCTTGCCGTCGCCTCTTGCGGGACCAAGGATATGCGCTGAACCTCCCCCATCAACTGGAAGGAGATCGAGCCGTTCCAGCCGACGATGCCCGGCTTTGTTGGCGTAGTGCGCCCGCAAGCCGCGGCCACCTGTGAACTGCTGGATTCCGGCGTTGAAGATACCCGCGAGAAAACCGTTTTCGAAACCCTGGTGGAAGTTGCGCACTCGCCAAAGCTCGGTTTTGATCCAGCTTTTCTCGACCCGATCCTGGAAGGTTTCCAGCATCTCAAGAGAAAAGTTGTTCTTAGCCATGCTCTCGAAGGCAGTCTCAGCCGCCAGCATTCCGCTCTTGATTGCAAGGTGAATGCCCTTTAGCCGTTGCGAATTCAAGAAGCCTGCAGAATCGCCGATCACCATCCATCCGTCACCAGCAAGCGGCGGAATACACCACCAACCACCGTACGGCAGCGACTTTGCTCCATAGCGGACCATCTTCCCGCCGTCCAGCAACTTGGCGATGAAAGGATGACGCTTGAATTCCTGCAATACGTGATGAGGATCGAGGCGCGGATCGTGATAGTCCAGTCCCGTGACGAAGCCGAGTGAGACCACGTTGCCTTTGGAGCCGTAGATCCAAGCGCCACCATACTCGTTCATCGTCAGTGGATAACCCATCGTGTAGATCACTTCACCGGGAGCCACGCGGCCCGCAGGCAGTTCCCACAGTTCCTTCACGCCGACACCATAGGTCTGAGGATTACGTTCGCGGTCAAGTTGAAAACGGTCAGTGAGTTGCTTCGTCAGCGATCCGCGCGTGCCTTCAGCGAGCACTACAACTTTGGCCTTCAAGTCGTAGCCCGGCTCGAAGTTGGACTT
>CAZDYZ010000096.1:0-7044 GCA_964509525.1 uncultured Acidobacteriaceae bacterium | reverse complement strand
TCAGCTCATCGAAAGCCGCGGCGCGCAACTGCTCTATCTGCCGCCCTACTCCCCCGACTTCAACCCCATCGAGCAAGCTTGGTCCAAGATCAAACAATTACTGCGGGGCATCAAGGCTCGCGTTCTGGAACAGCTCGAACCAGCCATCGCCCACACCCTGGCTGCTATCACGGCTCAAGACGCACGAGCGTTCTTCCGCCACTGCGGATACGGGATACAGGGACTATGAAAATGCTTTAGAATATTGCAGGTGATTCGCAGATGAAGTGCGCTTTCCTGGTGTGTAATCCACGTCCGAAGCGAAAGCGACAGCGAGCCGAATAGTAACAACAACGGATTTCCGTCCAATCCTTATCCCCGCAAAACGCACGTGCGTCCATGCCAGCCGACCTGAATAACCTTGCCATCTTCGACCAGCACGGGAACGGCGCCTTGGCCGGGAGCCAGGGCCAGCAAGCGTTGGCGGGCTGAGCGGTCTTCCTCTATGTCGTATTCAAGGAATTCTGAGCCCTTCCATTCCAGCCACTCACGCATTTCACGGGTGTAGGGACAACTCACCATCCCAAAGAGTTCAAGCTTGGCCACCGTGGAGTACCTCGAGAGATTCGCGAATGATGTGATACATGGAAGCCTGGACTTCCTGGATTCGAGGAATATAGTCGCAATGGACCACGAGAGGGAAGTCGGCTAGCCGTCGCCGCTCGATTTCCCCCCCGTCATAACCGAGTAACGCCACAGTGAGCAGGTTCTGCCTGCGCGCCTCCTCCAGTGCCATGATGATGTTGCGGGAGCCTCCGCTAGTGGAGATTCCGATCGCAACGTCTTCCGGCTGCGCATGGGCAACAAGCTGGCGGAGAAAGATGACTTCCGTGCCCACGTCGTTGGCGATCGCTGTGATATTGGCAGGTTCCAGGGACAGCGACACGGCGGGGACAGGCTCATATCCCGGAGGGGGGAGCACACAGTCAATCGCCCAGTCATTGGCATCCGTGGCTGATCCTCCGTTGCCAAAAAGAATCAATTTGCCGCCGCTCCGTACACGTTCGTGGATTGCCAGTGTTGCATCGCTAATTTGCTCGGCTTCTTCCAAGGCCAAGCGCGTGCGCAGGTCGGAGTCGTTGCGCACTTTCATCTGGATTGACGCAGCGACATCAGCCAGTAAGTTCCCGGTCTCCTGCTTTTCCTGGCCCAGGAACGGATAAAGAAATGCGGTATTGCCCAGGTCATGCCCAAGCTCACGATGCTCGAAGAAGACATGCACGGTCTCCCACAAAGTGTGATAGAGCATCTCCATGATTTCCTGGTGAATGAAATGGTCCTGAGTCCCAGATTCCATAGCATAGGACCCCTCTGAACCGGGCAAGGCAAAGGTCATGGCACCGCCCTGGTGTGCTTCCTGGAGCGTGGCCCAGACTTCGGGGTCGCCCTCCGGCGGTCCGAACCCCATAACGATATCCTCCAACCGAAGAATGCCTTCCATCCAAGGACGAAACAGAATGGAGAGGTCAAGCGCGGGCAACGCACGCTTACCCACGATGACAGGATGAACAAACTCGACCGAGACATGTTGAGCGTCAGTGGCGTAAGGCCCACGCCCGAAGGCAAGCAGTCGACCTCCTCGCAAGAAGCGCTCTGACATCTCTCGGCATGCCGACGCCAAACGGTCGGCTTCCCGAGCAAAGAAGTCTTCGCAGAGCTGGTTGCGCGTCAGCAATCGCCCTTCAACGAGACTTGCTAGCTCACATCGGGTCGGCATGTCTTGCGTCCTAACAGATTCTCGGCAGAGGATCGCCGACGAGCATGTCGATAATCCTGCTGCCTCCATATTCCGTCGTAATCAGCAGGGAGCCTGCAGGTTGTTCATGCACCTCGCCAATGATGGCCGCATCTTGACCGCCGTCTGACTGACGCAAGGAGCTAAGCGCGATGTCAGCGTACTCCGGAGCCACCACTGCCAGAAACTGTCCCTCGTTGGCAATGTGCAACGGATCCAGTCCGAGCAGTTCACAGGCACCTCGGACTGAGTCGCGCACGGGGATCTCGTCTTCGCGGAGATGGAGGCCCTGTCCACAGTCGCGAGCGAGCTCATTGAGCGCAGTTGCGACACCTCCTCGTGTCGGATCGCGCATCCAGCGAATACCAGGTCCAGCAGCCTGTACCATCGCTTCGACCAAGGGAAATACCGAGCGCGTGTCGGAACTCAGGTTCGCCTCTAGGTCGAGTTCGCCTCGCGCCAGAAGAATGGTGATCCCGTGATCACCAACAGGACCGGACAGCAGGATCTTGTCGCTGGATCGAACGGACGAGGGGCTCAGGTTGATCCCAGGGAGGAGACTGCCGACACCGGTGGTAGTGATGTACATGCGGTCGGCTTTACCGTGCTCCACGACTTTTGTGTCGCCACCGGCGATTCTAACGTTGGCCTTCCGCGCAGCATGTGCCATCGCGCGGACTTCAGCCTCCAGAACCTCGGTTGGCAGACCTGCTTCCAAGACGAAAGTGACGACGATGGCCTGGGGCTTGGCTCCGGAAACTGCTAAGTCATTCACCGTACCGTTGACCGCGAGTTCGCCAATGGAGCCTCCGGGGAAATGCAGTGGCTTTACCACAAAGCTATCGGTTGTGACAGCCACTCGCAGTCCGTCGAATTCGAGGACGGCGGAATCACCTAAGGGCTCGCTGGCTGATTCCAGGAGAAGAGGGGCGAACAGACCTTCGATCAATCGGCGGCTGGCGATTCCGCCGGCGCCGTGAGCCATTTCGATCTGAGGGTCGTGAAAGCGGACCTTGGCTGACGTGCTGGCGATTGCACTCTTGGGCTTCAGGCTGGCCACTCCAAGCTGGTTGCCATTGCCTTGCGGTGCTCGTAACTGTAGTAAGCTGCGCACGATCCCTCCGACGACACCATGAGCGCTCCCACCGGATGTTCAGGAGTGCATTCTCTACCAAACAGCTTGCACTGCGCCGGTTTAAGTACGCCCTTCAGCACCTCGCCACACTGCGCCGCTTTGGGATCGGTGACTCGGACTCCAGGAATTCTGAAGCGTTGTTCACTATCCCACTCCGCGTAGCTGTCGCGAATGCGGAGGGCCGATTGAGAGATGAATCCCAAACCACGCCATTCGAAATAAGGGCGCAATTGGAAGACCTCAGCCATGGCCCGGAGAGCGGCGCGGTTTCCTTCCCAGGGAACAACGCGCCTGTACTGGTTCTCCACTTTAGCTTGACCCAACCTCAACTGGCGCAGAAGCATGACTATTGACTGAAGCATGTCGAGTGGCTCAAAGCCGGAGATCACCACCGGTTTGTGTGCATCCTCCGCAATCCATTCGTAGGGCCGGCAACCGATGACCGTGGAAACATGACCCGGGCCGATGAATGCATCCAACCGCATGTCTGGTGAATCGAGAATGGCTCGAATCGCAGGAATAATGGTTACGTGATTACAAAACAGAGAAAAATTGCGAATGCCCTCGGCCTTGGCCCGCATTAATGTGAGGGCCGATGACGGTGCAGTAGTCTCAAAACCAATGGCGAAGAACAGGACGTGCTTATCGGGATTGATCTTGGCTAGTTTGAGCGCGTCGGAAGGTGAATAAACGATACGAACATCCACACCACGGGCTTTGTGCTCCAACGGACTGCCATGCGTCCCGGGCACGCGCATCATGTCGCCGAATGCTGTAAAGATCACATCAGGTTGGTGCGCCAGAGACAGGCCGTCATCAATCCTGCCCATGGGAAGCACGCAGACTGGGCAACCGGGACCGTGAATGAGTTCGATGTTAGGAGGCAGGATGTCTTTCAGACCGAAGCGGTAGATGGCATGCGTGTGCCCGCCGCATACTTCCATGAGCCGGTAATGCTGTTTGGGATCGACCAGGCGACGGATTTCGTCAGCCGTCCTGCTAATGATTCCGGGATCACGGAACTCGTCGACAAACCTCATCCCAGACCTCCAAGCGGCGACCTCGCCCTCCGACCATCACGGGACCTTGTGGTTGTCCTCGCCCTCAAGGCCATAGCCTTGCACTTCCTGCATAGCTTGCTCGTTTTCTCCCAGGATCATAAGGGTTCGCATTTGATCGGTCGCATCCTGCTCGCTGATCTTGCTCATCGCGAACCCGACGTGTATGAGGACCCAATCTCCCGATGTCGGCAAGTCGTCCTGAAGAAGCCCGAGGTCAACTTTACGCCGCACGCCAGCTACTTCCACAGTCGCCAGATGCGGCGTGCCTGGAAAGAGCTCGACAATTTTCCCCGGAATAGCTAAACACATCTCGGTGCCCCTGGATCCCTCATTCCTGTTTGCGAGCCACGATGTCGAAGAAGAATCTTACCTCATCCTTCACCTTGAGCCCGCCTCCGATGGCGGAAACCAGCTTAATGTTGTAGTCCGACTGCCGTAGTGAGAACTCTCCGAAAACACGCAGCATATCACCGCTAAAGGCAATGCCCGCAGGAACCGCCTGAGGGCGAGTCTGGCCGTGCAATGTCAGGTTTCCGTTCAACGTGATTGCGGTTTGCCCATTCAGTGTGTTGCTCACCGTTACCCGAGAACACTCATAGACAATTTCCGGATGCCTGACGATTTCAAGCACATTCTCCTGCATTTCACGCTCAATTTCACGACGGTCTTTGTCGCTAATATTGTCAGTGACTTGGAGCGATGCAGCCTTGACGGTGAGGTGCAACCAAGCACTTTCCAGCGCACTTGGGTTGAGCCGGGCCTCACCGGCAAAATCGCGAATAGCGATCGTGGGGCTATGTCCAAACGCTGACAGCATTCCGCTGGCAAATACCCGGAGTGTAAATCTGCTGATCCTGGCCTCGATCAGATAGCTAACAGCTGATGCCGTCGATACTTCTGGTGTAATTAGCGAGTTGCTACCATTTCTCTGGTTGATTTCAGGCAAAGCGAAAGAGTCTCCTTCCCTGTTTAGGAGTGTTTGGAAACAAGTGCGACTTCAGGCTTACATGGACCGCAGTCGCAGATACCGTTCAAGGTCGGGCAGCATTCCTGCGCCCAGATTCCCCACACCCACCTTGCTCAAAAATCGCTGAGCAGAAGGATTCGAGAGAATCAACCCTGCCCCGAAGACCATTAGCGCTATTCCGCTTAGCATGAACAGAGTGTCTCTGTCGGTGGAATTACCGTTGCTCCCATGAGTCAATTCAGTTGCCACGACCGTCTCCTTTCTAAGATTGTGTTTCACCCTTCCGCGATTGGCCAGTTTCCAGCCAGGATTTTGCTGATGACCGATTCGAGTAGATATACCGCTTCATCTACCGCCTTCTCCACCGGCGCACTCAGCCCCAGCTGACCCTCTTCGGGGCCCAGCGTTGCGGGCTCGCATCCAACAAGAAGAATCTGCCTCACATGCGCACCCATCGAAGCCACCATCCGAAGCACGTTCAGCGGAGTCATGTCATGGGTGTCAACGCCAACCTGGGGCGTTTCCTCAGAACAGAAATTGCCTAAATCAGGCTCGAGGAGCGAAAGTGTGCCTGGCTTTTGGCCATGAGGAAAGGCATCGACCAGGATGGTTGCCTGGTACCCTTCTTGAAGGGCGTAGGCGAGGTCAAAGCCTCTGATGCCGAAGTCAGCGACGCGCACTTCAACCGGAAGCTTGCGAGTGGATAGCCGCCGAACCACTTCGACACCAAAGCCGTCGTCCCCCAGGAAGATATTCCCGATGCCAGCTACCAGAATGCTGGCCTGCTGTATTTCCTGGTGATCGTCGCGACGCTTTGGTAAAGGCTCCACCTCTTCTGGATCGAAGAAAAAACGGTGGCCGGGCTGCCGCAGCAATCCCATATCCTTTCCCGGATCGTTGTCAAGTACCACGCAAACGTGGAACTTGCCCTCGTAGTCTTGCTCGAGCGCCTCAATGGTCGCGGTCTGGCCGGCAAGGGCGATGTCCAGCACGTCGCCGCCTTTGCGTGGATGCAGCCGAACGTAGTCGCCCGCTTTTACCCGAACGCCTGCGATCTCCAGGCAATCTACGGGCGTTTTGTCCTCAAGGAGTTGCCATTCCCACTCGTTCATCGCGAATCCTCCTCAACCGGACGCAGCCCGCGCAGGATGCCGTGCAGCTTCATCAAGTGCTCCTGCGGCAAGGCCTCGGTGCGCTCCAGTATCTGACGGGCGCGTTCGTCCGCCTGCCGCATTTCAAGCTTCTCTTCATCGGTCATGGTCATGATGCGGAGCGAGAGGATTTCGTCGATCTCCGTGCCATCGAACAGCTCGCCAGCGCTTTCGGGAGCGATCTGTGGGTAGTCATAAAGGATGATCGGAGACGACAGCATCGTGTCACATTGTCCTTCATCTCCCACCAGGACCGGAAATGCTCCAACATTACGGCACAGCGGTGCGATGTCGCGCAGGGTCTCAGGAGGGTCAAGTAGAGAGACGAACCCTCCCCCTTGTACGCCGAGGAGAAGGTGAGCTGATACAAGCGACCGCATCAATGCATCCTCTCGGCGGACGCAGTCCGCGTCATTGAGGGGGGTTACGTTCTTGACTCGAACAACAGCCCGGTACACGCCTTCGACGACCGGATGCACGGCGACGTAGATTGCGCCGTCGATTGACTCTTGCGTTCGAACCAACCGCCCCACAATGCTGCCGGTGCTTTCGGCTAACTGTTCGGTGGTCTGGTCCGCCTTCAATGTGATTGGCTGCTGCAAGGGACGGCGAACTAGCGCCTCCAGACCGCTTTCGGGAACTTTCAGCTCGCGTTCGACAGCTTCCTCCCAGGAATAGAACGTCTGCCCATCGACCTCCAGACTCCTGACCGGCGCAAAGGCGGCCATTGCTTTCAAATCCGGCGATGGTGTAATGATCCGTTCGTGGACCACCCGCGCGCTCAATTGCAAGAAACGCAGACAAACTTCAAACCTGGTTTGTGCGGAACCTTGTACAAGACATTCCGTTTGCATGATCCAGGGATCAGAGCCTTTCTGGGCATCGCTGTAGGCCTGCGGGTAGACAACGCCGAAATTGAATCGCTGCTGGTTCTTAATGGCGGACGGCCGATAGGG
>CAZDYZ010000095.1:0-2450 GCA_964509525.1 uncultured Acidobacteriaceae bacterium | reverse complement strand
GCATCGTCGATGAAGCAGAACGTCCGCATGTGATCTGGAGAATAAACCTTCAATGCGCTCCCTTCAGGCGTTCTGTAGGCCCGCTCCAACAGTTGAGGAATCACATGCTCCATTCCCATGCGCGGACCGTAAACATTATGGGGGCGGACGATGGTGTAGGGCACGCCAGAGTGAGCAAGCATCGCTTCCCCGTAGATCTTGGATAGCATGTAAGAGGTTCGCGGTTCGGTGAGCGAGGGCAAAGCAAGAGGGATGTCCTCTGGTGTCGGAAACGGGGGGGCCAGATGGCAGACGCTGCCCGCATAGACCTCGCTTGTGGAGGTGAAGACCAGTCTGCGCAGGTTTGTCTGTCTGGAGGCGAAAGCAATTGCCGCTTCATGCGCGGACACATTGTCTCGCAAGGTTTGGTAAGGCCGCTCGATCACATTTTGCACGCCAACGATGGCTGCAAGATGAATGACAAAGTCGAAATCGTTGCCAAAGTACTTGAGCGCGTTCGGGGCCATGAGATCAATGCAATGAAAGCGCGCATTTTTATTCTGAAGGAGCTCTCGTAGCGTCGCATCGTGGACCCCACGCGCAAGATTATCCACTATGTCGAGGTCATACCCGAACTCAAGCAAACGTTTGGCAAGATGGGCGCCAATAAAGCCAGCCCCACCATTCAACAAGACTTTGCCGCTCACAGGTCACCTCTTCCGATAACCTTGAGGTTACAGCCAGCTTTGCGAAACGCTTCGATCTGATGGGGACTTAAGACCATGTTTGCATCGATAACCAAGGGTTTACTTCCCGCAAGCCATACAGCTGGCTCCAGGACGCGATACGCATGATGGGCCACCGCAAATACGACCGCATCGTATCCTTCGGGATTTGCATCGCCGCGGTGAACCGCGTAATCTTCGAGCATATCGACAAGCGGATCATGCACGTGCACAATCGCGCCCCCCTCCTCCGCCCAGAAAAGGAAATCGGCAGAAGGGGAATAGCGCGTGTCCGAAACGTCCTCCCGATAGGATGCTCCGAACAACAAGATGCGTTTCTTCGCCAGGCCGCCGAGGTGCTTTTTCAGCATTTCGAGGGTTGCGAGAGGCATTTTTTGGTTTGTATGCACTGCCGTCTCGCAGAATGGAAAAGTCAAGTCACCAAGACCTAAGATATCCCGCGCCCCGACACCAAGCAGCAGTGGATCCTTTGTTAAGCAGTAGCCCCCGACACCGAATCCCGGCCTCATAATGTTGCGATGCGTTGGACGCATGCGGATAGCCGAAATGATTGCTCCAAGATCGATACCTGACTGCTCAGCGAACCTGGCCCACTCCTCGATAAATGCGATGTTGACCGCTCGAAAGCTGTTTTCCAGTAGTTTCGCGGTCTCCGATTCCAGTGGCCGCTTCAAGCGAGTCAGAGGAAATTTTTTGGTATTGACAATCCGTTGCAAAAACATCTCGCAGGCACGCCCTGCAGCCTCCGTTACACCCGAATAGACACGCCAAATGTCGGTGATAGACTTAAGGTACTGACTACCAGGCATCACCCGTTCGTAGCTGTGGGCGATTAGCACGCTTTCGGAAGCGACACTGCGGCGGCCCAAGGCCTCGCGGATCAAAGGAGCGACAATGTACTCGGTCGTTCCTGGAGGTACGGTTGTTTCAACGATCACCAGCACTCCAGGGCGAACGCGTTCAGCAAGTGTTGCAATTGCCCCTTTAAAGCCCGCAAATTTTGCGGTCGGCGGCTTGGCTTCGAAGTCCACATCGAGATGGATATCCACAATGACTATATCAGCGGTTTCGTACTCGCTGGGATCGTCGCTCGCCCTTAGGTTCCCAGTCGAGACTGCGCGAGAGGTTACCGATTTCAGCTCCGGGTCCGTTGTCTCAAATGGAAAGCAGCCGGCATTGATAGCCTTTATGCGCTGAGACCCTTGCTGGGTGGGCAAATCAAGGCCCACTACGTCGAATATTGGCGCTCCTGTTTCATTTCGTGCTGCGGCAACTGCTGCCGCCATCGCCGCCCCTACGAAGCCCAATCCCTGAATACATACTTTTTGCAAGAGGCCCCTCAGCGCCCTCCTTGGCGAACCGCTGGCTCAAGCTGTGAGGCACAAGCCGTCGGAAAAGGCGATATTGGCAACCAGGCCAATTATCTTGCGCGGACCTCAATATGCCAGTTCACAGGCGTATAGGTGCTGCTTGCCGCAATGGACTCTGGAGAAAGAGATGTTTTGGACCAAAGCACATGCTGATATTCATGAACTAGGAATTTCGCGAGATCGGGAATCTGGAAGCTCTCGGGATCTTCGGCATCTTGCATGATCCTGATCTTTGCCAGAAACTCTGAAGGACACGCAGAGCGCAAACGAACGACGACCAGGACGCAGCGGATAATCCAGCCAATATCGGAAAAAAGTGAGCCGTTTTGATAGTACGCGAGGTCAATCCTTGCCT
>CAZDYZ010000094.1:0-2119 GCA_964509525.1 uncultured Acidobacteriaceae bacterium | reverse complement strand
GTGGCGTGCTAGTCTAGATCAAAATCCCGCAACGGTTTTCCGGTGTCGGGTGCTTCCTTGGCACGCTTTAAGGCTTCCTGGAATTTCTTCTCCAGCAGATCGCCCTGATGCTTGTGTGCCTCCACCGATTGGCGGAAGATGGACTCCTTGCGGCTGTCCTGGTCTTTCATGGCACGGGCTGCCGACTCCAAATCCTCGAACGTCTTGGCAACAGCCTTGGGGGTATGTGCAATGACCGCCTTGGTGTCACTATCGATCTTCAGCAGTGCGCCGCAGCAGGGACACGGGACTTCAAATTGGAGCGCCGACTTAGCCATGCACGAATCTTACCGCAGTTGGCGAAAACGAACCATAACCTGCCCGAAGGCACTCGATTCGGTTCCCGGAAATGATCGCGAGGATGTAACCGATCGAGTCGGGAGGGATCTAATGGCTTATTGCTGAATTTGCCTGCCGGAAACAACCGTTGGTCGCATTCTTCTATGACGGAACTAGTCGAGACAAAGGAGTTATCATGGCTGATGCAATTGGTGTACTCACTCCCGAGAGGTCCGGAAAGCAGCATGGTCGCATAGAAACTCACGCTTACGCGGCGCTTTCGCCCCATTCTCCGCTCCAGCCCTTTTCCTTGGCACGTCGCGATCCAGGGCTGCTCGATGTGCAAGTCGAAATCCTATACTGTGGCGTTTGCCACTCTGATCTCCACACGGTCCGTAACGAATGGACAAATACAACTTACCCCGTAGTTCCCGGACACGAAATTGTCGGACGAGTAACGAAGATTGGCACACAAGTGCTCAAATTCCAGGTAGGTGATATCGCCGCCGTCGGTTGCATGGTTGATTCTGACCGCGTCTGCGCAAGCTGTAAGGCCGGCCTGGAGCAGTATTGTGAGTGTGGCCCCACCTTTACGTACAACAGCGAAGACAAGCATCTTGGCGGCATGACCTATGGCGGATACTCCAAGACCATCGTGGTTGACGAGGACTTTGTGCTGCGTCCGCCGTCGAACCTAGCTCTCGCCGCGACCGCGCCGCTGGTGTGCGCCGGGATCACCACGTACTCGCCTTTGCGGCACTGGAATGTCCAGAAAGGCCGAAAGGTAGGCATTGTTGGTCTGGGCGGCCTCGGGCATATGGGGCTGAAGTTCGCAAACGCATTCGGGGCACACGTTGTCCTGTTTACAACTTCAACTAGTAAAACCGAGGATGCGAAGCGCCTTGGCGCACATGACATCGTTGTGTCCAAGGATGCGGCCCAGATGGCGAAGCACAGCAATACTTTGGATTTTGTCCTTGATACCGTTTCGGCCGAACACGACATCAACGCCTATCTCAATCTGCTGAAGCGCGACGGAACCCTGGTGCTGGTGGGGGCGCCCGAAAAGCCGTTGCCCGTGGCGCCATTTTGCGTCATTCCCTCGCGGCGGCAGCTCTCGGGCTCCATGATCGGCGGTATTGCTGAGACCCAGGAGATGCTGGATTTCTGTGGCCAACACGGCGTTACCTCCGATGTAGAGATGATTCCGATCCAGAAAATCGACGAAGCCTACGAGCGTATGCTTCGTAGCGAGGTGAAGTACCGCTTTGTGATTGACATGGCGTCATTGCAGTAAGGTGCCCTGACGAGTGGATTCGGCAGAATCTGGGCCAAGTCGCGAGCAGAAGGGGATGTGCTCTCGGCAAGCTGACGTCCCCGGTTGTCTTGTCACCTGTCGGAAGCTAGCGTAATGCCTCCATACACTGTTCCAGCACTGTGCGCGAGGGCCGGGTTATGCTCTCTGGTAGCGAGGCCAGAGGCTGATCGGTCATATCGATCATGTCGATAAAATTCGGCGCGGTAGTGTTCACGTAGAGCACACCGGTGAGCACCTCCTCAGCATCGTGCGACTCAATGAGTCGTGAGACCGCCGATACTTTGCTGGTGGGATCGTAATCATGCTCCAGTTTGCGCAGACGCAGAGATGACCCATCATGCATGGTGACGTTGATGCTGGTGCCCTCGCCGTAGTCAACGTCAATCTCATCGAAGTGTGGCACGAAATTCAAATCGTGCAGGGGTTCTTCGTGATCCTTCACAAACTTATACGACTTGGTCGAGCCTTCGTGATCATTGAACG
>CAZDYZ010000093.1:0-2295 GCA_964509525.1 uncultured Acidobacteriaceae bacterium | reverse complement strand
GACAGCTCCAGGGAGCCGTTGGCCACCATCCGGGACGGCGACGTTTGCATTAATTTCAACTTTCGCGCCGATCGCGCACGGCAGATCACGCGCTGCCTTTGCCGCAACAGTCACTTCACTCCCCAGGATGGCCGCGATCTGCCAGGCTGGGAGGATCTCGACGCGGTCATCCCACGCGATCGGCTACCCAAAGACCTGCTGTACATTTGTATGACGCAGTATGACAAGAATTTCACCTTGCCCGTCGTCTCACCTCCCGAGCCGCTGACCAACATCTTGGCGAATGTAATGGCCAATCTCAACATGCGTAACCTGCGCGTTGCGGAAACTGAGAAGTACGCCCACGTCACGTATTTTTTCAATGGCGGTGTGGAGCGGCTATTCCCCGGCGAGTACCGGGTGATGGTTCCGTCGCCGCACGTAGCTACCTATGACATGAAGCCGGAAATGTCGGCGAAGGGAATCGCTGATGCGGTAGTGAAAGCAATCGTTGACAATTCTTTCGACGTGATGGTGGTCAATTTCGCCAACGCCGACATGGTGGGACATTCAGGCAAGATCCCACCGACTATCACTGCGGTCGAGACCGTTGATAGCTGCCTCGGCGAAATCTATACAGCGCTGCGGCAGCACGGTGGAGCGATGATCGTTACCGCCGACCACGGCAATGCCGAACAAATGATCGACCCGGAAACCGGGGGCCCGCACACGGCGCATACGACGAATCCGGTGCCGTTCATCGTCGCGGCAGAATATTCCGTAACACCCGCTAATTTTAAGGGTGACCTGCGCCGCTTCACGCTGCGTCCTGACGGCGCGTTGCAGGATGTTGCACCCACAATGCTAGGTATTCTTGGAATCGCCCAGCCAAAGGAAATGACCGGCCATGATCTGCATGTGACAGCGGAGCAGGCGAAGAGCAACTAGCGATTTGAAACAAGCACTTCAATGTCAGGTTTTTCGAGAGCAAATGGAAGACCAGCTGCTTTTTGCTCGTTGTTAGCCCCTCTTCATGAAACTCCTGGTTGCCCTCCATCACCGCTTCGAGCTATGGCAAATGCCGAGGTGGTTCTCCGAACGCTTGGGCCGCGAGTTTCCGCAGCTGCAGGTCGTGCACCTTCCCAATTACGATCTCATAATGGAGGAGATTGTTGATGCTGAGATCTGTATCTCGTGGTCGTTGCGCGCCGAGCAGATCAAAGCGGCGAAGAAGCTCCGCTGGATTCACTCCACGGCTGCCGCAGTGCATCGGCTCATGACACCCGAACTGCGAGCCAGCAACATTGTCGTGACAAATGCACGTGACGTACACGGACCGGTAGTCGCCGAACATGCCATCGCGCTGACATTCGCGTTGGCCAAGCGGCTACCACAAGCCGTCAAGTATCAGCAAGAAAAACACTGGGCGCAGCACGACCTGTGGAATGCACAGCCGCCTCCGCGCGAGGTAAATGGTGCAACTATGACCATTGTCGGCATGGGCGGTATTGGCAGACCGCTGGCTAAGCTTGCAAAATCTGTCGCTATGCATGTGGTTGGGGTGCGCGAGCACCTGGAGCGTGGAACTGATGCAGCGGACGTCATGTACGGCTTCGAGAACCTCGATCGGGCGTTGAGCGAAGGTGATTTCATCGTGCTAGCGGTACCGGTCACGCCTAAGACACATCACCTTATAAATGCCAAGCGGTTGGCATCGCTGAAGCCTAGCGCCTACCTCATCAACGTCGGCCGGGGCATCTTAATTGACGAGGATGCTCTGGTGCATGCACTTCGTGCACGAAGTTTCGCCGGCGCCGCACTCGACGTCACGTCGGAAGAACCCCTTCCGCCAGACTCCCCCATGTGGCATATGGACAACATTTTCATCACACCACACATCGCGGGCCTCACGGAACGAATGTGGGAACGTCACTATGCCCACTACACCGAAAACTTGCGTCGCTACCTAGCGGGCGAGCCCCTGCTGTGGGTCGTTGACAAGCAAGGGGGATACTGACCTCCCGACGACAGAAACCAACACGTTTCGGTGCTTCCTTCGTTTGGATTCCATGATCGTCCGACTCAGACTGATCATTTCAGTACAGACGGCTAAGCACATCTGCATGTAGCATCGAATGTTCCCTGCAAACACCTAGGTTACGGTTTTTTCTTTGTCTCGTAGGCTAAAGGGAGGCCTCTCGATGAGCCAACGAGGTCAAGAGAGATTCCTTAGGATGGTGCCGAAGAAGGGACTCGAACCCCCACACCCTTGCGGGTACATGGACCTGAACCATGCGCGTCTGCCAATTCCGCCAC
>CAZDYZ010000092.1:0-1522 GCA_964509525.1 uncultured Acidobacteriaceae bacterium | reverse complement strand
ATCACCTTTCCCATCTGGTCCGTGTCGTAGGCACAGAGTTGATTGATCTCTCGTGCGAAGCGCCGTGAATTGAGAGCCTCGAGCATTGCCTTGACCGGGCCCAGGCCCGATTCACCCTCGAGAACAACGAGGTCGTAACGCTCCTCTATAAGTGGGATGAAAGTGAGACCGTAGGCTTCTGCCGCCACGCGAATCGTCACGCCCGCATCAGCTTGTCCTGATGCGATAGCCTCTGCTACTTCGAGATGGCCGGGCAGCTCTCGCGTGTAGCCCTTGATACGCCGGCTCTGCACCCGGAGCTCTTTCAACGCCTCGTCGAGTGCCAATCGTGCGCCCGAGCCTGTTTCCCGATTCACAATCGTGAGCTGAGGCCGTTCCAGATCGGCGAAGCCTCGGATGTTCAGCGGATTGCGAGAAGCCACGGCGAGGCCAAGCTCCCAGCGCGCGAAATTGACCACCACCGAAGGCCGGTTGCCCATCGCGTCGTGCACCGACTTCAGGTTGTATTCACCGCTCTTGGGGTCACGCAGGTGTACACCCGCAACGTGCACGCTGCCTTTAGCCAACATCGCCAGCGCCTTGCTGCTTGAACATCGCAGAGGCACAGCGGTCACTGGAGAACGGCGGCGTGCGAGCCAATCTGCCAATATGCTGACGGCTGGGTCACAACCGGCCATCAATAGAGTGCAGTCGATTTCGGCTTGGGACCAGAAGGTTGAGACAACCGCGCGCTTTCGTCCGGCGTGATCAACTATCCCTGCCGCAGGCGACAGCCATAGACGCGCCGCTGCTTGGGGTACCGCGACGATCTTGCCGGCAACCCGGGCCAACGACACTTTGCATGCCGCGCTTTCGGCCCGCACTATTTCGGGGTCGGACCATGCCACGTCCACGCGGGTGTACTGTTGCTCATCGTTATCGGCGAACAGCGTTTCGACTGTCTCTCCGAGCTCGTGTGCGAGGCTAAGCGCTACTGCTACGCTGGGCTGATAAAGCCCGGATTCGATCGCGCCCAGCGCCTGGCGAGAAATGTCGGCACGACGCGCGAGCTCCAGCTGGGTAATCCCTCGTGCTGCCCGTGCATTACGAACACGATCACCAATGCTAGCCATAACCCTTGTCACAACCCGTGCATAATGGCATAAAGGGCCAGTTTTGAAAATCCATACTCCAACCAATCACATTTCTTCGAGGTTCCAGATCTGGGTCCTCCCACCAGTATCTGATCAGCAAGAGGGTAAATGACGATGCGGGACCCTCGAAAACGCGTCTCTTTCGACGTCCTTGGTCGATACGGGAACTATTATAAATCCGTAAGTACCAAGGTTTTGCACATAGTGTTAGCTGCGGTCATGATTTCGTTAACGCAGCGAATAGTCCGGGCGCAGACTAGCGCTATCCCCCTAGAAGTCGCCTATGCGGGTTCGATGGGTTCGCTGATGGACGGCGGGATCAAACCGGCGATTGCGAAGGTGCTCAACGCCGATCTGCAGGGACGCGCGCAGGGGTCGACCGGGTTGGC
>CAZDYZ010000091.1:0-3554 GCA_964509525.1 uncultured Acidobacteriaceae bacterium | reverse complement strand
GTGGAACAGATTTCCCGGATGATTGCTCCAACTTCCTTGATGGCAGACGACAAACCTTGACCGAATAGGTCCAGGTCTTTTGTGGGACGATGCGTCTGTCCAGTCCAAAGAGTAAAAAGTGTCGCGCCTTTGACTGCGAATTTGTCTTGATACTTCGAGCGTCCAAGCCGATACAAGAACCGTTCAATCGCATACCTGCCGAGGATTCGCTGATAGTCCTCGCGTCTACTCTGAGCAAGAGAAAGCAGTCGCGCCCGAACGGATGCTGACAGGTTCTTGTTCGGCCCACGTGTCACAGCGCCTCCATATATGGGCGGATGATGTTGCTGACACGGCAAACTTTCGCGTAGTGGTAAATCTCGTTAACGGTGGCCTTTTTCTGCCGGAGAGAATCCTTGAGGGCTTCGATTGCAACATCAAGCCCGATTTTGTTACGAAACTTGAAACAGTCAGCAATGGTCTTCGCAGTAGAATAGACGCGAATCGGCACGCCCTCGACCTTGTGGTTTTCAATTCCCTCGGTCAGCGAAGCTCCTGAGAGCCGGACAACTTTCAGCGAAGGACTGCCAAACGCTGGTCGTCGCGCTCCCTGTGGCAGGGCAATCCAAACCGAGGCTGGACTCTGCGTTGTAATCTCGTGAAAAGCCAGGGCCGATAGTAGACAGAAGACACCTCCTGGTACACGCCTGCTAACTTCGGCATAAGAATGACGTTCGGTGATCGCTGCGTCGGGCAGTGAATAAAGTCCCCGTCCAGATCGAACGATCTTCCCTTGCCTGTGAAGACGAAGGAGATACTCGCGCGGAAGCCCTATCGCCTCGATATCGCGCGGTCTAACGATCCCGTGCTTGCCGACGTAATGCACGATTCTCTGAAAGGGCTTCGACATAGTTTGTGTATCAATATGTCACTACTTAATCACAACTAGCGACATATTGCAACACATTTCAATGGGCGCAATCTGAGCTCGGTAGTGAGGCAAACTCCCGGCAAGCGTGATTTTTTCTTTTGGAATGAATTGGACCGAAATGGACCGTACTCGGCAGGTAACTCTAGGCAGACAAAAGCGATAGATTGGGAGAGCGCATCGTTCGCAACGATGAGGTCGTCGGTTCGAGCCCGACTAGCTCCACCAAACTTCTCAATCACTTGCAAAGTTGCCCATTCTTTTGCGCCATCAAAAACAAAGCAAACTATTGGACCGGTGAAGCGAACTCAGAAAGTTGCTCGACCGCACGTCGCTGTCCGGCTGGAACGATCTGAGCATAGATCTATATTGTGGTCGACACACGCGAATGCCGCACTTGCCCCTGCACCCTCTTTGGATCACCTCCAGCCGGATCATCCAGGTCGCGTGGGAAGTGCGCAGACACTGCCAGTTGACATACGGTAAACCCGAGCTTTCGGGCCGCCGGCTGGATGTCGCTTGAGAATGTTCTGGTCGGCCATGGGACGGCCGTCTTTGACGCTCTGGAAAACGAGATCATCAGTCTGCACATGGATCGAGAGGAACAACTTGTAAAAGGAAGGGGAGTCATGGCCGATTATGCCGGCGCCAGATAAGTGGGAAGTGATTGGCCCGATGTGTAGCCGAGTCCAAGGTCTGCCTGTCTAGTGACCGCGAACGACGTTTGCCAGGCTTTGTCGCAAAGGAAGTTTCACCTATCAAGGAGAGCTGATCAGTTAGTGATAAACGGAGTAGCGTGGACGAAAACATCGGTAAACCCTTGGCGATAAGGGGGGAGCTATTCCCTAATTAATTTAAGTTAAAACCAGGAGACCACCTGTCGATTAAGGTGAGCGTCTAATCCAAACTCGGCAGCGCCGTTTTTAACGCTCTCAGAACAAGTCTTGGACCTGCCGGTCAAATCGCAAAACAGAGAAGGCAAAGGCCGTCATTCGGGAGTAACACAAGGAATCGTTTGGCGGCTGTGGCGACGGTAAATACAGAAATCCTTGTCGGTCGTCAAGATAACGGAGTCGGCAAGAATTTCACTCATGCGCACCAGACAAGCATCAGCCAAACTCATGGGAATGTCGCGGTACTTCTCTGTAAGCCTTAAGACCGGTTCCAAGTTTTCGCCGACATCGAAAGCGACGACCAGGGCACGGCGGCGAAGAAGCGTTCCTAGGCTGTGGGCTCCTCGCGCTCTGAGAAGATGAAATGCTTCGGAGAGAACCGCCTCGCACGTCGACCAAGGCGGAGGCAATTCAGCGGCTTGGGCTGCGGCCCATGGATGGTGAGCGTCGCGGCTGCTGAGCAGAGCCACCACAAACCCCGCGTCAACGAGGACGTTTCTGGCCATAGCCTGTAGCGTGCAGATAGGTCCGCTTGCGCATACTCAGGTCGCTCGGTAGGCCATCTACCGATCCGACGAGATCAGCAATGGCATCGAGAGAAGGCTTGCGCCGACCCCGCTGGCGAGGCGTGAGCTGTAGCCGTTCGCGAACTACGTCGGACTTTGAAATCTTGCGGCCGCGCGATTCCGCTTCGATATCCGCCACCAGCGGCTCGGGCAATCGTACCGTGAGAGTCTTCATGGAATGAGCGTATTACATCTCTGCCGTATCTGCAAGACATGTCCGAAGACATCTGAAGAGTGACCCCCAAAAAGCAGCCTAAACTAGCAAGAGAAAGGGACGCACCGATTCCTCGCGCCGCTCAGCCGCCCGAACTGGGCAGGGTGGTGGAACTGCCCGCAGTTGGCGGGCTACACCAGCGGCTTAATTGAGGCGGCTCCGGCTTCCGCAACGTCCCAGTTACGTCCCAATAATGGGGTTGCTTTTTACTTGTATTCAGTTGTATGTTGCTGATCTGAAAGGGCAGGATTTCGGGAGAGCGCATCGTTCGCAACGATGAGGTCGTCGGTTCGATCCCGACTAGCTCCACCAATCTTCTCAATGACTTGCCGAGTTTTGCTGCCGTCTTCGACCATCGAAAATCTCGTTTTATTGGACCGTAATGGACCGTGAATGAAACTCAGACAGCTGCTTCAACGCTCGCCGTTGTGCTTCAGGCACGATCTGGGCGTATATATCCATTGTGGTCGATATTCGGGAGTGTCGCATTTGACCTTGCACGCTCTTCGGATCTGCACCAGCTTGAACTAGCCAGGTCGCATGCGAAGTTCGCAAACATCTCCAGTTCGCAAACGACAGGCCGAGCTTACGGGCTGCCGGTTGCAGGTGTCGCTTGAGAATGTTTTGGTCATTCATCGGAAGCCCGTCTTTCACGCTCTGGAAAACGAGATCGTCAAGCCCAGATGATTTGACCGCTTTGTATTTTCGAATAGCCCTTCCCGCGCGAACCTCAACGGTGAGATTTTTCAGCGCGAGCAGGCGAGTAATTACGTGCTCCTCAACGCCTATCGTCGCCGCGCTGGCATCCGTCTTCGGAACGGACCAATCGCCGCGACAATAACGCTCCTCGATAGTGATTGAATCGTCGTGAATGCATCGCCACTTCAAGCCTATAAGCTCACTCACTCTGAGGCCCGTCCACACCGCGACATAAATCATCGTTGCATAGGGCTCGGAGACCAGTTGCACGAGAT
>CAZDYZ010000090.1:0-11773 GCA_964509525.1 uncultured Acidobacteriaceae bacterium | reverse complement strand
CGGCTTCCTCACGATGCGGCAGCCGTTGCTCCTGGAACTCACCGCTATCGGTGTCCACAACTGCTATTTGCTCGAAGCCCGGGTGATAATCGCATCCTATAATCAGCATGGTTGGCTCCTTTCTCCGGGCCTTGGTTGGTTGGCACCACCAAAGTTTACTCGGGGGGTGGAGCCGACATTGTCATGGAATCAATAGCTCTTCCCCGTTTTCCGCGATAACCATTGAACATAGGCCTGCGCATCGTCCCAGTTGACGCACACAACGGGATGGCGATCGTTCTGATGGAACACGTTATTCCAGTAGATGCCTTCTTCGATCCGGAACGCGTTGCCGTCCCAATGCTCACACGGACCGAGAATCCGCCCAGTGTCTTGGACGAACGCTGCAAACTCGCCGGGGGTCACGGGATACTTGCCAACGGCAAGTGCATACGCGATCGTCACTTGTTGTTGGGAATTCTCATCACTGCCGCGGCCGCCTTCGCTTGTGGAACTGCCAATGGTAAATTTTCCCGGGGGAATAACCACCATTTCAGGGCACGAAACAGCACAGTCACGAAATGATTGCCCGATGGCATGATGGTCCGCCGGCGGGCCGGCTGCAAATGCTTGAGACGCGTCGACCATGAACAGAACGCCCGCCAAGAGGTTCAGTGACACCATAGAATGGATCAACCGAATCGAGATCATATCAGCTAAGGCAGTGCCGGGCTGATATTCGACAGACAGAGGATCTGACGCATGCAAAAAGTGAGGGTTCACTGCTTTGGCGTATCACTGGATGGATATGGCGCGGGACCAAACCAGAACCTCGAGAACCCCCTTGGTGTCGGCGGCACGCCACTGATGGAGTGGTTTTTCCCCACGCGCACATTTCAGAGGATGCACGACCGTGAGTCGGTGGGTGCGCCGGATCATTTGTATGGCAAGGAGGGCGGGGGCGAAGGGGTTGACAACGACTTTGCCACGCGAAGCTTCGAGAACATTGGCGCCTGGATTATTGGGCGGAACATGTTCGGCCCGATCCGAGGCCCGTGGTTGAACGAAGACTGGAAGGGTTGGTGGGGCGAAAATCCAGTCTACCATTGCGATGTGTTCGTGCTGACCCACTATGCTCGCGCGCCGGTCGTGATGGAAGGCGGCACGACGTTTCACTTCGTCACCGACGGAATTGAAGCGGCGTTGCAGCGCGCCAAGGTGTCAGCCAAAGAGAAAGACGTGCGCGTGGGCGGCGGAGTTGCGACGCTTCGGGACTACCTGCAAGCTGGACTGGTGGATGAGATGCACCTGGCGCAGTCGGCCGTGATGCTCGGATCGGGGGAAGCTTTGTTCCCGGGACTGGACTTGCCGGCACAGGGATATCGCGTGATCGAGCGGGTTGCTACGGAGAAGACCACACATATCGTGCTGGCGCGGTCGTGAGTTGAAGTCGTCCTTAGAGCATTTTGCCGCGATGGTGCATCTAATCGTTCGTGTCAATTTAGAATAAGTGCGAAGAAGTATGTGCATTGACATCAGGGGGTGGTTTCGCGTTCATGACCGAGGCCGCTTTGAACCTCACCGATGTCGTTTAAGAGCGCTTTCGTATTCGAACCGCGCCGGTTTGTGGGAAGTTGTAAACAAAGACTTTTCGCCATCAGGACACTTACGAGTGCGGCTCCCGTATTTCGAGGGCAAAGTGCGCCCCCCCAACCCACTTGCGCTGAGGCACTTGCCAATAACTACGATCTACAGACTCGCAGCCACATGCGTTTTGCCGGCCAGAGATAATCTGCTCTGTCCATGACATCCCTTCTAAGGTGCCGGCGCAAGGAGTGTACCGAACCTTGAAACACGCAATGCAAATCCCCGGCTAGCCACGAGCTCGCGCCCCCTTTTGGCTCGCTAATCATTTCCCTTGAGGATGTACGCGTTGACCCGGAGGCCGATCGGCAGCTCAACACCTTTGTCCAGCTGCACCAGAGTCTCTAGTATCTTCGTATCAACCCGCTCGGTCGGTTCGTCGGTGCGCACGTTCTTGCGTCCCAGTTCTTCTCCGATGCGGACCACGTGGCCTGGAAAGCGCTTGTCAGCATAAGCATCCGCCGTGACATAGGCTCGCTGGCCAAGAGATAACCTGTTCACGTCAGCCTCGTCCACGTCCACACGCACGCGCAATAAGCTCTTGTCCCCGATGGTGAAGATGGGGTCGGGAGCGCTGGTCGAATTCGATACACTCTCGCCTTCGCGGTGATGCTTGCGCAGCACCGTCGCATCAATCGGCGAGCGTATGTAAGTCTTCTCAAGTAGTGCTCGGGTATTGTCGAGCTTGGCGTGGGCAAGCTGCAGGTTGGCCTGGGCGATGGCCCGATCTTCTTCACGCGCATCTGCATCCACCAGCGAGTGGTGTTGCGACATCTCGTCGTAGCGTGCCTTGGCAACCTCGTATTCCTTTTCGTAGCGGTCCTCTTCTTCCCGGGAGATAACGCCCGCGGCGAACAATTCACGGCGGCGCACCATGTCAGCCTTCGCATTGTTCATCACAGCCTGTGCTTCGGCGACGGATGACAGCGCTTCGCCACGCTCCTGCTGGCGGGCGCCGTTGATGACCTTACGCAGCTCGGCCCGCTTTTGTATGACCTCGGCTTCGGCTGATTCCACCTGCGCGCGATAGTCGCTGTTGTCCAGCTCAGCGAGGACTTGGCCGCGACGGACCGTATCGCCTTCCTCCACGTAGATCCGTTTCAGCTTGCCGTTGATCTCCGAGCCCAGCTTGATGTTCTCTGAGCTAGGTTCGACCCGCCCCGCGCCCGCAATGAGATACTCGCCGGCGGTCCCCATCTTTGCAGTCTGCGGCTTTATGGCCGTGGTGGTGTGGCCCCAAATTACGGTTGCCGTTGCTCCCGTTAATGCAACGATTGCGGTCGTCAGAATCAATCTCTTTCTCATACTATCCTCGTTTCTTTGTCTTCTCGTGCCGCTTAGCAAATCCTCAAAGCCTGTTCCGCTCCCGCTCCCAACGGCAGGCCCATGCTCACGACCTCCATCGGTCTCTTGCGTCCCGAAGCCTCTTCACCAACAATACGTCCATCTTCCATGTGCACGATACGATCGGCGAACTCGGTAATGCGGCTGTCATGCGTAACCACCACTACCCCGCGCACATGCTTGCGGGCTAGACCGCGAATCATTTCCATCACGTTCCGCCCTGTTACCGAATCCAGCGCCGCGGTTGGCTCATCGGCTAGGATGACGCCAGGCGATCCCGCTAAAGCACGCGCAATCGCTACACGCTGTTTTTGTCCGCCGCTTATGTCGGACGGGAACGAGTCGTACTTCGTGGCAAGTCCAACCTGCTCCAGAAGTTTGCGTGCCTCCTGCTTTGCCTTGTCACCTCGAATGCGCTTCAGATCGAGGGCGAGTTCGACGTTCTCTCCGACCGTAAGCGTCGGAAACAGGTTGAATCCCTGGAAGACGAAGCCGATGTGTTGCAGACGAATCTCCGGCAGTTCACGCTCGCTAAGGCCCGCCACCTCCCGGCCTGCAACCTGCACGCTGCCCGATGTGGCCCGCAAGATGCAGCCCATGATCGATAGCAGCGTCGTCTTGCCACTGCCTGATGGCCCCATCAGCATCACCACTTCGCCCTGTTCGACGTCGAAGTCAATGCCATGTAGCACTTCTAACCTGTTGGCACCTTCGACATAGACTTTGGTTACATCGCGAACCGAGATTGCCACTCGCATCGTTGTTTGCTCACCCTCTGAAGACCGTCGCCGGATCAAGGCTGGTCACCTTGTTGATGGAGACTACCGCCGCGCTCACGCACATCAGCAACGTAAGAAAAAAGATCCCTACCGCCATCTGCCAGGGCAACAGGATTGCTGCACCTCCGCTTCGGCTCGCCCGGACAATGAAGATGCTGACGAACATGGCCAGCCCATAGCCCGCAACCGCACTCATGCCCGCCTGTGTGACGATGACGCGATAGATGTAGCTGTTGGGGGCGCCCATGGCCTTCAGCGTGCCGTACTCGCGGATGTGGTCCATCGTCGTCGCGTAAATCGTCTGCGCGACTACTACGATACCCACGACCAGTCCCAGCAGCGCCGCGATCAGCACCGCCACTCCGGCGCCGGTGGTGAACATCCAGTAGAAGCGAGTCATGCTGCTGAATTTCGTAGTGGTCAGAACATCTACATCATGCAGCCTCGACTCAAGCCGTTGCTGCAGGGCAGCCATATTCGTTCCTGGGACCGCGCGCACCAAAACGAAGAAGGTCTGGTCTTCGGCAATCCTGGTGTATCCCTGCGCATTCTTAAAGCTGGTAAACACATAGGGGGTCGTGGTAAAAGCCCGGATCCCGCGAGTAAATCCAACCACGCGAGCCCGACGGCCGTTGATCTCGAAGATTTCGCCGATCTTGGTCACCCCAAGCTTTTTTTGGTAGATCTCGTCCACCATAACTGCATCGGGCGTTTTCAGATCCTCGAGGTTGCCTTCCACCACGTTCCACGGTCCACCAATACCACTGTATGGATTGAATCCGACGATCTGGATTCCTTCCTCTGCCCCTTCGGGCGTTTTCCAATTGGAGAAGCGGACGATGTACTTGTCAGCCCGGGCAACGCCCGGAGTCGCCAGCACCTGATACAGTTTCCTCTCGGAAAAGACCGAACCTTGCTCGATGTAGGGCGTTCCCTTCGACACGACCCAGAGGTCTACGTTCGATTTGTCGATGATGCTGGAGGTGGTGACGGTGAAACCGACGAAAAGTCCCAACTCAACCACGATTAGCACGACCGCAAAGACGACTCCCGTCAGCGTGACGACAAGCCGCACCTTGTCGTGCATCAGATTGCGCTGCGCCAAAGGAGGCATGACTCATCGCTCCTCTTTCAGCAGCCCGTATAACAGGCTGTCGATCATGGTGCGCGCCCGCTGCTTGATGTCGCACCAGAGAACCCATTCATCGTTGCACTTGGCGATTTGCAACGAAACGACTCCGTGTGCCGCGGCCCAAAGCGTCTGCGCGATAAGGTCTGCATCGGTGAGGTGCTCGCGGAACGCTCCTGCGCTGAGCGCCTCCTGCACGGTAGTGCGCAGCAGTGCGTAAGCATCTTCCTCGGGATTGCCTTTTCCCCTCAGCGCTTCTTCGCCGTTGGGAATCGGCGGATGTGGCGTCATGAACATAGTCCGGTAGTGGTTCGGGTTTTGCAGACCGAACTCAACGTACGCGTCGCCAATCCGTCGCAGCCGCTCCACCGGATCGGGTACCTGGGTCAAGCCCACCAAAGATTGTGCCAACCGCCGGAAATCCTCATGGCAGATTTCCAGGAAGAGCTGCGCCTTGTCGGCGAAGTGCATGTAGATAGCAGTCGGTGAGTATTCGATTCGCTCTGCAATTTTGCGCATCGTTACGCCATCGAAGCCTTCTTCGATGAATAATTCACGTGCGGCATCAAGGATCTTTTCTCGCGTCTCGGTTCGCTCGCGTTCGCGTCTTTCTTTAACACCCATAACGAAGATCTCTTTCTGAACAATGTTAATATAAACATTGTTACAATACTGTACATTGTTATTGATGTCAAGCAGGAAATCCGCAGGAGGCGAAGCAGGTTTCCTGGGAATGAAATATGTACATAGAAATCAGTTACTTAGCTAAACAACGCGTTTGAGCTATCTCGTAGGACCATCACCAAAAACAGCAAGGGATGTTCTCGGACGGCCACAGCTTCAGCAAAGGTTGCGCTTGGAAGTCGGACTCTTCCAGAGAATAGACTTATTGCAAAAGTATGCTGCGCCCTCCTGGTCCCAAGCCGCACTTTCTGATTGGCAACATCCCCCTCGCGGGTCGAGCCCCGCTGGAGACCTTTAGGAGTTGGGCCGCCCAATATGGCGACATCTTTTATTACCGAGCCGCATGGCTCCACGTTTATTTCCTGAATCGGCCCGATCTGATCGAGTACGTGCTGGTGCGGAATTCCACGAACTTCCTGAAGGACCAGGTGGTGCGGAACAGCCGCTGGTTGTTGGGCGCCGGTTTGCTCACGGCTGAAGGCGAGGCTTGGAGACGCCAGCGTCGGCTTATTCAACCGGCTTTCTCACGCGATCGCATCATCGCTTACGCCCGCTGCATGACTGATTCCGCCGAACAGATGCTCGTGTCATGGAAGGCAGGTACGGTGGTGGACATTCATCGAGAAATGATGAACCTCACTCTACAAGTGGTTGTCAGGGCACTCTTCGATCTGGAGATGATGTTGACAGACAGGATTTCGCGGTCTCTCAACACCGTCATGTTAAACAGCGTCGGCGTGAGATTGCTCCTGCCCCCCTTATTTCGCTATCTGCCACTTCCTGGAATGCGGGATGTACGTCGCGCGGTCACCCAAATGGAAACCGCCGTTTACAAGATCATCCGGCAGCGCCGAAGCAGCGAGAAGGAGACATCCAACGACCTGCTCTCCATCCTCATGGATGCTCGTGATGAGGATGGCACCCGGATGACGGACGATCAACTGCGCGACGAGGTGATGACCTTCCTGCTGGCAGGTCACGAGACGACCGCACTGGCGCTCTCCTGGGCGTTGTACTTGCTGTCCCTGAATGCCGGAGCGGAAGATAAACTTCACCAAGAAGTGGATCGCACGCTGGCAGGCAGAGTGCCGAGCGTCTCCGATCTCCCGTCGTTGACGTTTGTCGACAACGTCATCAAGGAAACGATGCGGTTGTATCCTCCGGCCTGGAGCGTGGCTCGTAGTGCGATCGAAGAGTTCGAACTGGAGGGATACCACATTCCAGGCGGGGCCAACATCGTCATGAGCCAATGGATAATGCATCGGGACCCAAGGTTTTTCTCGGAGCCGGAGAAGTTCGATCCGGATCGGTGGAGTACCAGCGCATGTCAGAATCTGCCAAGGTTCGCCTATTTCCCTTTCGGTGGCGGTCCCAGGCAGTGCATCGGGGCATCGTTCGCGACGACCGAGGCTGTCCTGATACTCGCGGCCATAAGTCGCAGATATCAGCTCGTGCCCGTGGAGAATAAGAGGGTGCTCCTAGCCCCGAGCCTCACGTTGCGCCCGAAAAACCCCATCCGCATGCGCATAGTGGCGAGGCGCTAGCGATCTCCAATCTGTCGTCGCTGTGATGCTGAGCTCTTTCGCAAAGCGCTGGAGGATGGCACACGGAGCAGACGGCAGGAATCCAATTTGGCATCCCCCCGGGGACCGACTGATTTGCTCGTCGGAAGATAAACTGGGATATGAGAAAATTCATTGTTGTTGTCATTGCGCTTGTCGTGTTGCTGCTTGGGTTCTTAGTGGCAAGGTCAGCGACACCGATTGTCGATCTTCCGTCCGTACTTACATCCCTGGGACAAGCCACTCCCGTCACTGTTCATGTACGCGATCTGCGAGGCATCCGCAGCGTGCACGCGTTCGTCGAGCAGAATGGAACTCGGTACCAAGTGTTTGCGATGACGGAGCCTTCGAGGTTGCCAGACAGTACCTGGAACTTCACGGCTGGCACTAAGACCACTCCCCAGTTGCAGGCGGGGAATGCGAAGTTGATCGTCCAAGCGACCTCGAACGATCTCCTTAGAAAGGTAGGCCGCGCTGAACGCGATGTAACGGTAGTTACCCAACCACCAGCGATCAGTGTTGATTCAGAGCAACATTACCTTTATCTGGGGATGGCAGACCTTGCCACGTTCAATGTCTCGGGGTACTGGACAGAAACCGGAGTGCGAGTTGGCGATGAGAAATTTCGCGCCTGGCGCATGCCCGGCGGCAAGCCAGGTCTGTTTTCACTATATGCGTTCGCTTGGAACATGCCGGCCGATACAGTGCCGCTAGTCTATGCTGCCAACGGTACAGGAACAGACGTGACCAGCCCTCTGGTGGTCGTGTTTCCCAAGAAGGAACAGCCGAAGTATAGGGTTCATGATTTACAGGTGAGCGACGCCTTCTTACAGAAGGTAATTAACGAGCTTGACCCGAACGGAACGGGTGATCCGGTCGCGCGCTTCGTGAAGATAAACGGCGAGATGCGCCGCGCCAACAACAGGACGCTTTCCGATTTGCAGTTCAAGACCGCAGACAGGTTCCTTTGGACCCGGCCTTTCATCCGGCAGCCTCACTCCCAGGCTGAGTCGTACTTCGCTGACGTGCGCAATTACATCTATCAAGGCAAAAAGATCGATCAGCAGGTTCACCTTGGATACGACCTGGCGGTTACGCAGCACGTCGGCGTGCAAGCGTCCAATGACGGCAAGGTCGTTTATGCGGCTCCGCTGGGAATATATGGCAACTGCATTGTCCTCGACCACGGCTATGGACTGCAGACGATCTACGGCCATCTCAGCAGGATTGATGTCCAGGAAGGCGACACGGTGAAGCAAGGCCAGGTGATGGGCGTCAGCGGCCAGACCGGCATGGCTGGAGGCGACCACATTCATTTCGCAATGCAACTCGATGGCGTCCAGATCGATCCGAAGGAATGGTGGGACGCACACTGGATTAAGGATCACATTGCGAGGCGGGTAGACCTTCCTGGGTTCAAGCCGTAAAAAAACTGTCCGGAGAAATTGAGGTGCAGTAGGGAGGCAAGCCGCGCCAGCAAGCTCGGCTTGTCCCTCGTCAAAACCTCGTACTCGCGGTGAGTCGATGTCTTTCCGATTGGCGCCCTGGACTCATCCGGCAGGATTCCCTGCATGATGGTGCTACTTCGACAAGTTCCCGGCGCACCGTGCAGGACTGCATGCAGGCATGAATCCAAGTCTAAAAACCCGGATGGCCGGGTTCTCCAGCAACTTGTTTGCATTGTTGCTACTGGCCTTGATGGCCCTGCTAGCGGGCGGTGCAGCGCTGCGGGAATCCGTCACCATTGACGAGGTGGCTCACATCGGCGCGGGTGTGAGTTACCTGCAAAAACTTGATCTACGGATGAACGGCGAGCACCCACCCCTGCCCAAGTTATTGGCGGCTCTTCCCTTGGTTGTGCGCGGCGTCCGCGCGGATTACAGCCACATTTCGTGGACATTCAGCGAAAGGTTCTTTCCGGCATACTTAGGCCAGTGGGCGTTCGGAGAATGGGTGTTAGAGAAATGGAACGAGCCCAACACGCTTCTAGCATGGTCACGCTTCCCTATGCTGCTGCTGACACTTACGTTGGGTTGGGTTGTCTACCGCTGCGGACAGCGCCTAGGTGGTGCATGGGGCGGCTTGCTCTCCCTCGCCATTTACGTTACCAACCCTGCTTTTCTCGCCTTCGGCCCGCTTGTACACACTGATTTGGCGGTGACGCTGTTCTCGCTACTTGCTTTGTGGACGCTTGGTCAGGTCTGGCGCGAGCCATGCCGTAAGAACATCATGATGTTCGGGCTTAGCCTCGCAGGGGCTTTTCTATCGAAGTTTACCGCAGGGATTTTGTTCATTTCCTTCGCCATGTTCGCGCTGAGTCTGCGGTGGCGTGGCCTGCCAGGACAGCCGACAAATAAAACCGATTTACGCAGGTGGCGGCGGGCGCGTTGGCGAGCGACCCTCAAAGGCACTTTATGGGCAGCACTGACGGTGTACGCATTTTACCTCTTCTTCTCCTGGAACCAACCCACTGGGGCGCTCAACCGGTTAGGATCTGGCCCAGTGGCACTTTTTTTGCGTCGGGTGTTGTTTCCTCTGTTGCTGTATCTGCGCGGTGTGGCGTGGGTGTTGATCACCGGCAGACGGCCGACGTTTCTCCTCGGGCACTCATATCAGCACGGTGTATGGTTCTACTTTCCCGTTGTTTTTGCCCTAAAGTCCCCCCTCGGTTTTCTGGGTTTGCTAGTTTTGTCCTTGATCGCGGGTATAAGTCTCAGGTGGCGTGGGCCTTGGGTTAGGGTCGTTCCAGCAGAGGCAGCAGTTCATTGGCGGTTAGTTTGGATAAGTTTGCTTGTGTTTACAGGCGTCTGCCTTCTAAGCCCGCTTGATATAAGCATCCGGCATTTCAGCGTGCCGATGCTGTTGCTGATCCTGCTGCTTGCGCCGACGCCACCAATCTTGCTGGAGCTACGAAGGTGGACAAGCTTCGGGGCGGCACTTGGAGTTGGGACGGCCGGAGCGTTGGTGGCCAGTTGTCTAGTCATTGCCGTGACCACCTATCCGTTTTATTTTCCGTACATCAACTGGTTGAGCTTCAGACGTCCCGCTTATGCGCTGGTCAATGATTCGAACGTGGATTGGAACCAGTCGCTCCCCGAGGTGCGGCGCTTCGCGGAGCAACATGGATTAAGCAAGATTGATCTGGATGAGTATGGGTTTTCCGATCCCACGATTTCCGCCCCTCAAGCACAGCTCTGGAACTGCCAAAAAGCCACCAATGAGGATGGGGGAAAGTGGGTGACGCTCTCAGCCAACATGATTCTAGACGGGCACAATTGTGAATGGCTAATGCAGTACCCTCATGAGGCTCTGGCCGGTGGCAGTATTTACGCCGTGCAATTGCCGACCCACCTTGCCGCTGCCGGCAGCGTGGGTGGGCCACCCCTGCCATCGGCGTTTCGACAGTTTGGTGGCGCACCCTTCGATTTGCGTGGGCTGTTAAGGCACGTTGTCCAGCATCCGGATGATCTTCCGCGGACCATGGAATGGATACAAGCAGCGTTCAGCAGCTATAACACACCCAAGCCATCACCTCCGAAGCCGCCATGGGAACCCTAAACTAAGTGTCAACGGGAACGACAAATCAACGATCCCGGGCGAATCCTAAGGGAATGGCGGCTTGTTCAGAAGCACGTAGGAATTGCCCCGCTCCTATTGGCCTCATCGACAAGCGTTTGCCGTCAGAGCCCGAGGCGAAGTCGCGTTCGCAGTTTCGGCGCCCGCGTAGTCAAACGCGATGTAACGGGTGAAAAGGAGCATAGAATCTGGGCACTTGGTGCCAGAAATCAAAGCATCTTCATAGTTACTATGAACCACTCGAAATAAACGGTAAGCTGTAGGTGGCGATTGTCCGCTCACCTGCATGGCGCGAGCCTATTCCAACGATCTGCGACGAAAGTTTTTGCAGGCCTATGACGAAGGCGAAGGCACGCTGGAGGAACTGGCCGAGCAATTTCGAGTCAGCCTGGGTTGGGCGAAAAAGATCTCTGCCCGTCGGTCGCGCACCGGGGAGGTGGATGCGCCGGTGTGGCGGCATGGACCGGTGAGTCGGGTTACGCCGGCGGTGCAGGATTGGATCCGAAGGCAAATCCGTACCCAGCCGGATATGACGCTGCAGGAATTGCGCGAGCGATTGCAAGAGGCCCAGCAGGTGCGTCTGAGTATGGGGCGGATGTGGTTGGCCCTGCGCCAGCTGGGGCTGCCCCTTAAAAAAAAGCGCTCCACGCGCAAGAGCGGGATAACGCGCAAGCCGAGCAGCATCGCCAAGCCTGGCGAGAAGCCATCGCGCAGTGGGAGGTAGAGCAGTTAATTTTTCTGGACGAGAGCGGAGCCAGCACCCAGATGACCCGCAGCTACGCTCGAGCTCCACGCGGCCAGCGCGTCCACGAAGCCACACCCCAGGGCCGCTGGCAAATCCTGACCCTGTTGGCCGCCTTGACCATCCGCGGTGTGGAAGCCCCCATGACCATTGCCGAACCCACCGATGGGGACATTTTTCTGGCTTACCTGGAGCAGGTCTTGTGTCCCCGGCTTCGTCCCGGCCAAGTCGTGATCATGGATAACCTCTCGGTCCATAAAATGTCGGGAGTACGCGAGCGCATCGAAGCGACCGGAGCCCGGCTCATCTATCTGCCCCCCTACTCGCCCGACTT
>CAZDYZ010000089.1:0-4627 GCA_964509525.1 uncultured Acidobacteriaceae bacterium | reverse complement strand
GCGCCAGCGCCAGCCGTTCCGGCGGACCCGCTTGGCTAGGAGTATTCTTGCGCTGGCCTGCCTCGCAGCGGTGGCGGTCACCGAGTGGAAGCTGGTCAACCTGCCAGCCAGCGAGGTGAGCGGACAATTCCCAATCACGGTGAGGGCCCGCGATGAGGTCTTAACCTTTGGCTCTCCAGGATCGGTGACAGGGGCCCCGTTCTCATTCGCATACGCTCCGCCGACGGAAGCGGAGAAGGTGTTGGTTGACGCTTATTTCGATAATGCTCAACTATCAGAACCAACGCTGGGGGTATTCAAATCGCTCCAAATTTCAGCACCGTCGTCAGCCGGCATTATCACCTACCTCACCAGCGGCGAGGGCAGCGCCTCTTGCAGCACAAAAATACAGGTCGAGCCCGGCAATACCAACCTAAAAAGCGTCGAATTCTCGCAGAGCGGCAGCGATGTCACCAGTGGATATCGCAGCCTCGGAGCCCGCTTTGGTGCCCCAGTTGAGGTCACCCTCACTTCTCAAGGTGCGCTGCAGAACGGGTTGTCTCCGTGCAGGATTGAATTGTCCGTAGGCGACTGGAAACAGCCGACACAAGGATTCATGCCGATCAAAATCGAGGTCGCGCCAGAAGCCCCCTTTCGCTTGCATTGGCAGAATCTCGACGAGCGCTCATCCACCTGGAGGGTCAAGAGCTCGGCGTTGCCCTTGCTGGAATTCGGCCCCTCTGGCAGCGACGAGTTCACCGCCCAAACTATCGCTATCAACACCGTGAATCCGAAAACCGGCGCATCCGATGCGCCGGCATTCGAGGCGCGCGGTGGCAAACAGTCGCCGTTGACTGTGCTGTCCTTCGGCATTAACCAAAATCAACTGGAAATCAACGCTTCCGGCAAAGGGCGGGTGTTGAAGCAGGGGAAAGTTTTTTCTACAGTTAACGTTTTGGACACGCTCAACAAGAATCCCATCCTCTCCGCATTATTCGGAGCTGGTAATCTCGCCCTGATCGGATGGGCGGGACGAATACTCTTTCCGCGTTCCCGCAAGAAAAAAGCAAAGCCTTAAGGGGCTGCTTCCTCGCTTTGACAGCTTCCAATCTCGATCGCTTAGGGCTTGGTGACGTCGATCAAGTTGTCGTCAGCCACTCTGTCCACCAGCTTGTTGTAAGGATCGATACCCGCTCTCGTGGGCATTTCATCGACAACAATCTCGAAGGTGTTTTGTGCCTGTGTGAGCTTTACCTTTTTGAGATAGAGGGGCTGCTCCTCGTCCTTCTTGCCACGAAACACACCAATCTCGATGTAATCGTTGAGAGGCATGGGCGTTTCGTTCCCATTTCCATCCGCTTTGACTTTGCGTGCCTGGGTGGTAAGGGTAACTTTGTATTTGTGGTCGACGGTGGGCATCACTGTCGCACTGAGGGCCTTGTTGTCATAGAGAACAATGGAATCGAAGCCGTCGGTGATCAGGTATTGCAGTTCGGTTGGAGTCTGCGCGCGAAGCGCAGCGACCAGCAGGCGCGTGTCCGGATAGGGAACAGTTTGCGAATTGGTCGCGTTAGCGTAGCGGTACTGCATTAGAAAGCTGCGCAGGGCGGCATCGACTTTGTCCTCGCCGATGTAGTCAGCGAGGGTATACATGATCTGCCCCCCTTTCTGATACCAGACATACGGCTCGCGCTGCACAAGGGCAAGGGGTGGCTCGTGGCGGACTTCTCCACCGCGGCCGCGAAGATAGGTATCAAGTTCGTGCCGGAGAAACCTGCGCATATTGTCCTTCCCATACTTCTTTTGCATCACCATCAGGGCCGAGTACTCAGCCAAAGTTTCCGACATCATGTTTGAGCCCTGCACGTAGCTACCGATAAGCTGGTGACCCCACCACTGATGACCAAGTTCATGCGCGGTGACGAAATAGGTGAAGTCAACGTCGGTCTTCTTGACCACGCGGCCAATAAACCCGATGCTTTCAGAATATGGGACGGTATTAGGAAAGGATTGAGCGAAGGTGCGGTAGCGGGGAAATTCCATAATCCGAAACTGCGCAAACTGGTAAGGACTGTAGTTGGCCTGGTAGTAGTCAAGACCGGCTTTGCATGACGCAAGCATGTCATCAATGTCGAATTCGTGACCTGGCGTGTAGTAAACCTCGAGATTCGTTCCCTTGTAGCGCTCTCGCCTGATCTTGTAGCGCCCGGAGAGGTAGGCAAAGAAGTCTTGGATGTTAGTAGATCCCATGCTGTATTCGAAGTAGTGGCGTCCGCTGTCCTCCCAGTCGCGCTGCAGGTAGCCGGGAGCGATGGCGATCTGGTCCGAGGAGGTGCTGACAACGGCGTGATAGGTGATCCAGTCGGACTGCTTGGAGAAAAGGTTGTACAGAGATTGCACGGGGTCCTCGCGCGGAGCCATCTCCTCCAGTGCGCCCAGGTGCTCTTCTCTGCGACGGCGCGGATCATCAAGTTCGAGGTTCCGGTCATAGCCGATAGTGGGGAAATAGCTTGAGTCGAAGAAGGTTCCGTTGTAAGCGAGCTCAGCTTTTTCGTTTCCGTCGCGAAAACCGTGCGACCAATAGCCGACGTTGAAGGTCATCTGTAGTAAGTCGCCGGGAGCGAGCGGCTGGTCAAGCTCGTATACGGCATAAATATCGCGGGCGGCGGAGCTGACCAGATGAAATGGCCGATCGAATCGGACGTGAGACACCGATTGCATCGCATCGGTGATGTGGATCTGCGAGATGGGCTGTGAAGTTTTGTTGCGTAGCGTGTAACGTCCCCAGCCTGAAAAGGAGCGCTGCGAGGGGTCGATGTCAACGCGAGTGTCGACCGCAATGACTTTGGGCTGGGGGAAGTTCTCGTATTTCTTAAAGTTGCGTTCATAGTTGGCCTGGATCTGCCGGCGTTGCTTCGCATTTAAGTATTCATTCAGAACGTGCCCGTTGTAGTAGTACCAGACTCCGCTGCCCAGGGCGATCAACAAGCAGACGGCTGCACTCGGAGCCAAGCGCGGCAAGCGGGCAGTGGCGAGACGCCAGCGGGCAGGCCACGCATCGTCGGCACCACGGCGAGCGAATGCGATGGAAATAACGCCGAGGAAGGCGGAAATAGCAAGCCAATAGGTAATGGACCACAACAAGCTAGGTACGAAGTGACCGTACCCGTTCATGTCGCTGTAAGTGTATGGCGGGGTGTTGCCGTAGAGATAGAGAGTGTTTTCCCAGCCGAAGTTGAAGAGAATCGGTACGAGAACGAAGATGCCAATGACGATACCGTGGCCAATAAACTTATTGCTGATCATTGTCTGCACAAACAGTGCTAGCAGTGCAAAGGTAATGATCTGGGGGAAGGCGACGATGTATAACTCCTTGAAGTATTGCAAAAGTTCGTAGTGGTAGTATCCGACGAAGGTCTGCATCAGAATGCCGCAGAGCATTGTCACCGTGAGGAGGACCAATTCGACGAAAGTGATGGCCACAAGCCTGGAGAGCCAGTCGACACTTTCACGCATGGGCAGGGCATCATGGATGCCCTCGAAGTGAACATCACGCTCTCGCCAAAGCAGCTCGGCTGCATACAAGGCTGCGACGATATAGAAAAACAGGCCTGCGCCGCCTTCGACCGCCTGAACCATTAAGTAGGTCACCGGCCAAACGTCCACCTCAGCGATGCGGCCAGCGAAGTAGCCGTTATTGATGGCGAAGACGATCATGAGCCCGACGATAGCCCAGAAGGGAATTTCATGCAGGATTGTCCAAATACGAAGGCGGGAGAGCGACAGGAATTGGGCCCAGGTCGTCGATGGTGAGAAAACCTGGCGCACTCGTGGAAGCCGCGCTGCGACAAGTGAACGCACAGGCTGTAGTTCCAGTTCCTCCTCCTGCTTGGCTTTGGCGGCCCGACGTCCTTGCGAAACTGCCGTAAGGGCTTCGATGGACATAGGAAACAGCGCCCACAGAACCACGAGGGATATGGCGCCGACAGACAGCCAGAGAACACGGTTGTAGAGGAAAACTCCGGAAGCCGCTCGCGGGGACCAGCTCAGGAGAAGAGTGTTCCTCTCCACCACGGTCCAGTAGCGGGTCACGTCATCCAGCAGGATAAAACCGACAGGGTCGAATATGCCGGACCAGAAACGCTCCAGCGATCGTGTAGCGCTGAACACGGTGAGGCCGACCAGGTAAACCATAAATACGGCGGCACCCTGCACATACACGACAAAGACTTTTCGCGAGAGAGCAGCAACGGCGAAGAAAAGCGAGCCCAGGAAAAAGATCTGTACAACGGTGATTGAAAGAAACGGCTGCAGGTACCACCAGAGGTGACTGGGGGCAATACGAGAATGGTCAGCCCAGGGGGCAAAAGTGCCAGCAAATTCGCCGAGGAGACATCCGGAAAAGGCGAAGATCGTAACTACCAGGGATCCAGCCCATCGCCCGCCGAGATAGGCAAGCTTGGGAATAGGTTTGGTGAAGAGCATCTGGTAGGTGTCGCGCTGGAAGTCCCGGAGGATGGAGGTACCGAAAATTGCAGCGATGATGATGATGCCAAACAAGCTGACCCCGGTAGCGTATACCGAACTCGCATATGGACCGTTGAGCCAAACTTTGCCGTTGGCGTTGGCGACTGGTCCGAAGCTTTCG
>CAZDYZ010000088.1:0-4227 GCA_964509525.1 uncultured Acidobacteriaceae bacterium | reverse complement strand
GCCATGTATCTCGAGCCTGAAATCTTGCTCGTCGACGAGGTCCTCGCGGTTGGTGACATCGGCTTCCAGCGCCGCTGCATTCAGCACGCGCAGCGATATCTCCAGCGCGACGGTTCGCTGGTTCTGGTATCGCATAATCCGCACCTGGTGCAACTCATGTGCGATCGCTGCATCGTGCTGGACCGCGGCGTCGTGGTGTGGGATGGTGACGCGGTCGAAGGCGTGGCGCAATATCTTCGCGCCGCCCGCACGCCTGCCGATGACCCGTTGACAGTGGATCCAGCCCTCACGGCTGAATCGGCTGTCCTTCCTGTTCCCTCCAACAACAGCAGCGATATTCACGATTACGGTATTCAGCCGGTGACCGGTTCGTCCCTGTGTACGGGAGAGCCGGCGCGTATTTACGTCCACTATGGAGCGGCCCGCAGCCTCGATCTTCGCTGGGGATTCAGCCTGCTCAGCTCCGATCTCGCCACCGCCATCACTTCCGAGGGCCTTATGGAAGCGTTCTCTGTGCGGGCGGGTCGAGGCGAATTCGCCGCGACTATACCCCGATTGCCGCTGGCGGCCGGCCGTTACGCTTTACGCGTTGCGATCATGGATCCTCAAACGGAAATGCCATACGCGCTCGGCGGCTTCCATTCGCCTCCGCGCTACTTCACGGTTGAGGCTCCCACCAGTCGTCGCAACAACTATCGCATGTACACTCAGGACCTCGTAGTCCTCGACGATTTGCAATGGGAACGGCGGGAGTTGGACGAAGCCGAGGCCGCATCTTCCGAGTAGCCGTGGCCGTGACCTTGCCGCAAAATTCTTGGCCATCGTGACGCGCGTTCAAGGTAGTATGGACGGCACATCAGCCGTTGATTACACGTCGTGCTTTCGTTGCGAGACCACAACCATGCCTCAGGAGACCAAACCGGACATCTCGGTCGTCGTGCCGGTACTGAACAGCGAAGCGACCCTGAAGGACCTGTTCGCTCGCACCAGCACCGTCCTGTCGGGTATGGACCTCGATTTCGAAATGATCTTTGTCGATGACGGAAGCGTGGATGGCTCGTGGAAGATGATTCGTGAGTTGAAGACCTCTTCTGCCGGCCGGGTGCGGGGCGTAAGACTCGCCCGAAACTCGGGCCAGCAGGCAGCTACGGTTTGCGGCCTGCAACAGGCCAAAGGACGCTGGGTGCTCACGTTGGACGACGATCTGCAATCTCCGCCGGAAGAAATTCCCAAGCTTTGGGATCTCGCGCATGCCCAACAGATCGACCTTGTCTATGGAATTTGCGCGGAACAGAAACACGGCGTCCTGCACCGGATGGGCAGCTCGCTCTTTCGCTTGCTGGTGCGGAAAATTGCTCCCAACGTTCCGTCAGCGTCCTCGTTCCGGCTTATCCGCCGGGAAATCCTGGACTCCTTCCATCACAGACTCGGCGCATGGATATTCCTTGACCCTGCCCTGGCCTGGTTTACCTCGGACGTGGCAACGGTGGTTGTGAACCATGACAATCGACTGAATGGAAGGTCAGGGTATTCCCTGGCAATGCTCGCGCACATGGCAGTGACGATTTTGGTTATCTACAGTACGCTTCCGTTGCAGTGGATGATCTGGTTTGGACTATTTTCCGCGGTGGTTTCCTTTTGCATCGGAATTTACTATCTTGTCGTCAAGCTGATTTCCAATGTCCCACCCGGGTTTTCAGCGCTGATCGTGATGATGACCTTCGCCTTTGGTGTGATTCTGCTGAGCTTGGGTGTGCTTGGGATCTACGTCTCCAAGATCTACAACATGAATACGGGACAACCAAGCTTCATCATTCGAGCTGAAATCTAGGAGGACGGGTTTCACCGTGAAATCGCCGCATCGCATTCTGGTGACTGGGGCTGGCGGCTTTATCGGTCACCATCTCGTAAAGCGCCTTAAGGCCGAAGGGCACTGGGTCCGTGGTGTGGACGTCAAACGGCCTGAGTTCGAGGCCAGCCCGGCCGATGAGTTTGAAGTACGCGATCTTCGCAACTGGCAACAGGCCTCCGAGGCGACCAGGCAAATCACCCATGTCTACAACCTGGCAGCCGATATGGGCGGCATCAGTTATATCAGCGCAAGCTTCGCCGATATCGCGCGCAATAATGTCCTGCTGAACACTTATCTGCTGGAAGCGGCCCGCACGAACGGCGTTCAGCGCTTTCTTTTCGCCTCCTCTGCCTGCGTCTATCCCCGCTACAGGCAGCTTGAGTGCGACGTGACTCCACTCCGGGAGGAAGACGCTCACCCTGCCGACCCGGAACCGGGCTACGGATGGGAAAAGCTCTTTACTGAGCAGCTTTGCAGTTATTACTTCCGCGATTACGGTTTTGCTACGCGCGTCGTCCGATTTCATAACGTCTACGGCCCTCTCGGTACCTACGATGGCGGTAAAGAGAAGGCGCCCGCCGCCATCTGCCGCAAGGTAGCACTGGCCGGCGACGGCGGAGTCATCGAGGTCTGGGGAGACGGAGCCCAAACACGCTCGTTTCTCTACATCACCGACTGCGTCGAGGGATTGCTACGCCTAATGGCCAGCGATTATTCCGAACCGCTCAACCTGGGAACGGAAGAGATGGTCAGCGTGAACCAGTTGGTCGACCTGGTCTGCGACATTGCCGGCAAGAAACTACTGACGCACTATGAGCTAGGCAAGCCGCAAGGCGTCCGGGGCCGCAATAGCGACAACTCACGACTCCGCGCCGTTCTCAGCTGGGAGCCCCAAACCTCCCTGCGCGACGGTCTGGCCATCACCTATCGCTGGATCGAAGCAGAATTGCGAAGGGCTGGCCGCCTCCGCCCGAAAGAGAAGGTCTCGCTCGCCAAAACTACGTCGGACAAAAGTAATTGACTTTTCATTGGCATAGCATGAAGAATCGAGCATCATGCTAGCCTTCCTCTTGGGCTTGTTTCGCCTGGTTTGGCTGTTCGGGAAAGGTCATGACGCAGTCGTCGTGGAGAATCTCGTCCTTCGCCAACAACTTTCCATCTAAAAGCGTAAGCAAAGCCGTCCACGATTAACCGGACGGGATCGCTGGTTCTGGATCGGAATGTCTCTGCTGTGGAAGGACTGGCACCGCGCTTTGGTCGTCGTTCACCCTGAAACAGTGCGCTGGGCAGCGGGAGCGATTCCGCCGATACTGGGCACGCTTGTCCAAGAGATCCGGAAGAACCGGCCGGCCTGGCATCAGCCTTGAGATTCGCACCCTGATTCGCAGGTTAGCGGAAGCCAACCCTTATGTAAATTCAGATCTCCTGACATAGTACAGGGAAAATTTGTCCGCTTTTTTAGTTTCGGGAGGAGCTTGCCACCACCGAATAACGCATTCGTAGTCGGGTACCGGGAAATATGGAGTTGCTCTGGTTCAGTGCTGCACATAGAGCCTCCAGTACCCGCGTCCGATGCGGGGAGCTGAGGGGAGCTAGGCGGATGTGTAACTCATCCGAGGTCGGTTCGAGGTCAGCGGCATCTTGCAGCGCGGTCTGAATGAAGGTGCGTCCTTCATCTTCGGCTCGCTTGTAGTGGGGGCGAATCAGCTGCAGCAAGTCACTTTCGATGTTGTAGGCGACCATTTTCAACACATGGGTGAGGTGCTTACGTTCTGTGGCCAGTTTGACCACGACCTGTCCTTTGCGCGCCTGGGCCAGTGGTAGGCGCGGAGCCAAACTGCGGTGTTGGTTCTGGAGTTTTTTCAGACGGCTTTGGATCTGCTCGATCGCGCCGCGCAGGGCCCGACTTTGCTTTTGCGTTTCGTGCCGGTGCAGGCGACGAGACCGTGGACCCAGAGTGGTTGCAGCGTAGCGGGCGCGCAGCTTGTCCAGCTGCGAGCGGGTGCGACGCATTTCCTTCTCCAGGACTTTGCGAGCAGGGTTCGGAACCGAACGATGGGGATCGTCGGGTTCGATTTGATAATCGGCCAAGGCATCAATCAAGTACTCCGCTTTGATGTACTTGAAAAAATTCTCTTGCCGCCAACGCTCGAACATGCGGTAAGCGACCACTACGGCTGGCAAGTACCAGCGGCTGGTGATGATCGGTGTTTGATGGCCGTGCGCACCCAAGCGGGTGACTTGGCGCAGGCGCAGCTTGCGTTGGAGAAAACGGACCGGCTGGTCGTGTAACAGATAGTCGACCTCGCGTCCGTCAAGCTTGGCTTTATGGCGGCGAAAACGGGTTTCGCTGATCCGCCGCGTGCGGAACTTGC
>CAZDYZ010000087.1:0-2018 GCA_964509525.1 uncultured Acidobacteriaceae bacterium | reverse complement strand
TCTCACCGTAGACTTTGATATCGTCAAGCTCGTTCATTTCAGGTGCGCCGCGCGCGATCATAGATCCACCTCAAGAGCGATTCCAGGGCGGCGATCCGCGCTCTCTGCAGAGAGATGCAGACCGGGAGTGCGGCAATTTTTCATTATCGACGTGTTACGAGCGGCGATACCTTTATTCTTTCCTATACTCGCGAAGTTTTGTATTTGTTTTGCATCGAACTGGAGCGGTTGGAGCCCCTTTTATGCGCTTACTCCGCCTATGCTGAAGTGTGCGCAATGCGGCTGTCGGTCAGTGAAGGTGCTGAATTACCTCGTGAGGGAGGTTTTGAGCCTGACCATAAAAGAGAGCAGGTGTGAAAAATGGTTAGAACTCCTAGTTACGCCCTGATGCTGGCTATCGTGGCGACGCTCGCAGCATGCGGTGGCTCGAGCTCGTCCGGCAACAGTCCGTCCCCCACACGATCTCCAATTCAGCATGTAATAGTTGTGGTAGGAGAAAATAGGAGTTTCGACAACGTCTTTGGCACATACGTGCCCACCGACAGCTCTCAAACAGTCTGGAACCTTTTGTCACAAGGAATTGTTGGCCAGGAGGGCGAGCCCGGAAAGAACTTTCAGCTTGCTGTGCAACAGCAGGCGTCGGACCTATCTACTTACGAATTGAGTCCGGCACAGACGGGACCTTTCGCGAACCTTCCTCAGCCCAGCACCGGTTTCAATGGATTTCCGGCTGGCCCTTGCATCCTGACCTCGTTGTTGTTTCCCAAAACGCCGCTCTGCAGCGATATCGGACTGAAGCCTGCCTCATATGGACTATTGTCCAACCCGGGCACGGGGCAGCCGTTCTATTTTCCGAGCTTGGGTCTCTTCCCGGTTCCCGATTGCCGCTATCCTTCGAACCTTCCCGATGGTCCATTTTCCATCGTCGGCGCGTCGCAACTGAACAACTGTGGCAAGCCGCTTTTGGTCAATGAGATTACGACTACTAGTTATCTCAACAACACCGGCGATCCCGTGCATCGCTTTTACCAGATGTGGCAGCAGTCGGACTGCAATATTGCCAATGCGACGACAAGTAATCCGTCCGGTTGCAGAAAAGACCTTTTCACCTGGGTGGCTACTTCGGTCGGTTGGGCAGTGACCAGTCCGCCAAAGACGGATGAAGATACGTACCAGGGCGGAGTGTCGATGGGCTTCTACAGCATGGCGCAGGGTGATTGGCCGTTTCTGCTTCAGCTCGCCCAGAACTATTCGATAAACGACAACTACCATCAACCGGTCATGGGCGGAACCGGACCGAACTCGCAATTCATCTTCACCGGTGATGTCTTTTACAACACCAATGCAAGCGGAAGCCCTTCTACCCCCTCGGCGAGCCTGGTTGAAAATCCCAATCCTCGGCCCGGCACCAACAATTTTTACATGAACGATGGTTTCGGGAGCGTTGACGCTGGCAGCACAGGAGTCACCTTCACGAATTGCTCTGACGATGCGCAGCCGGGCGTGGCTGCCATCAGGAGTTATATCTCCTCGCTTCCCTACGCTCCGTTTAACCAGGGCAATTGTACGACTGGAAACTACTACCAGCTTAACAACGACTATCCGTATTACAGCGCCGCGGGATCCGTGATCAGCTCCAGCGACACCAACGAATTCCCTGCCGGTCCTGCGTTTAGTATCGGACCTCAGACAATTCCTAATATCGGGGATGAGCTGTCCAACCATCACATCTCGTGGAAATACTATGGTGAGGGCTTTGACCAGGCCGCGAGCGCAGCGCCGCGCAACCAGCTCTATTGCGCCATCTGCAATGCGTTTCAGTACTCCACTTCTATCATGACCACTACCTTGCGCGGAAATCTTGTCGACCTAAACAGCTTCTACAACGATCTCGCTTCTAACCGGTTGCCGGCGGTGTCGTTCATAAAGCCGGACACGCTGCTCGACGCTCATCCGGGAACCTCGGTAGGGCCACTGTATGAAGCTTTTCTGAGCAAGCTGATTTCGAGTGTGCAATC
>CAZDYZ010000086.1:0-8268 GCA_964509525.1 uncultured Acidobacteriaceae bacterium | reverse complement strand
CGGGCGCGAGTGCGTACGGAGACGTGCAGTGGCCGCATTATAACAATTGCCGTTGCAGTTCCGCCAATCGCGAGACCTTCATAGGGATGTTGGAGCTGCGAGGCACAAGCGTCATCAAACCGATTCCATCTTTAACACTTGGTGGTATAGAGAGATTGTTGGGTTGCCACCCCCATCTTTCACCGTCGACACCAGACCTCGCGGACAAATAGTCTGTGATCAGCCGTGAGTCTCAATCGTCCGGCAGCTGCATTCCCGCGGAGGGTTATACCTTAACGATCATTACCTCGGTGGACTTGACTAGAGCTGCCGCTTTGTCGCCGCGCTTGAGGCGCATCTCCCGTGCCGCATCGGCCGTAATGATCGAGGTGATGTGTTGTCCGCCGATTGACAGCCTTACCTGTGCCAGCAGCCCTTCGATGCGCACCTCAACGATACGCCCAACAATCTGGTTCCGTCCGCTAATGCTGCGGAAGTTCGCGCGGTTCTCGGTAGGTTGCTTGCCGAGCGACTTGTAGAGATACCGATCGAGCTCACTCTGCGGAATACGGTGATGTCCGCCCGCGGTCCTCACGCTGCGTAGCTTGCCTTTGTAGATCCACTGCTTGAGGCTCGCATAACTGATTCCCATGACAGCGGCAGCATCCCGCGGTCGGAGTAGCTCTGCAGGTTTGGGGCTCATGCATGCATTTTAGCTGGTGCCCGCCTTGTACGGCCGTCACCAGCGTTCCGCACTTTTTCCATCACCAGCTTTGCGGCGGCAAGATCCTCCACCGCCAATCCCAACGACTTGAACACAGTAACTTCGGCTTTCGGCATTTGCTTTGTTCCAGCAAGCAGCTCACCTAGCTCCGCATGAATCGGAGTTCCTGACATCAGCACTTCGCCCGATTCATGCAAAGCCGCATCGCGCGAATCCACCACGACGGCGCCGCGCATGACATCGTTATCGAGTTCGCTACGGTTGGGTCCGACTGATCCGACTGCATTGACAAGGGCGCCAGACTTCAACCATTTTCCGAGAAGCACCGGTTCCGGTGAGTTTGTGCAAGTCACGACAACATCTGCACCACGCACCGCATTCTCCGCCGAGGTTGCGACCGCACCCATCTCGTTGGCGAACGCCAGCGCATGCTGCGGATTGCGACTCCAAACGCGGATATCGTCGAACTTCCGCACTAGCGCGAGGGCCCGGACATGGGCCTTCGCTTGCACTCCGCTGCCGAGAATGGCTAGTGACTTCGCATTCGGGCAGGAGAGCAGCTTGGTCGCCACCGCTGAGACGGCGGCTGTGCGCAGTTCGGTGATCAGACGTCCGTCCATTATTGCCAGTGGTTCACCACTATCGGAGTGGAAGATTGCAATAATGGCGAGGTGGGTGGGCAGTCCGCGCGCTGCGTTGTTCGGGTAGACATTGACTAGCTTGGCGCCCATGATGTCGCCATACACGGCCGGCATGATTCCCATGATCCCGTTGTGTTGCGGCAGGTGAATTAAACTGCGGAGCGGTTGCAGCACGCGCCCTGCGGAGAAATCGATGAGTGCGCCCTCCATCGTAGGGATGAGGTCTTCCAATCGCAATGCTCTGCGGATAACTGATTCGTCGAGCAGAGAAATACCGGTCACAAGATCACGCTGTTCGTTCACCGAGGCTCCAACATCTCACGGTCATGTAACGATAAGAGTTCTTAGAGGCGCGCGCAACTCTCTGCGCGTTGGCTATCACAATTGAGAGTGTCTGAACGCCAAGGGCTGGTCGCGGTTTGCTACCACGTGTTGTACGCTGTCCCTTCGCTGGAGGTCTGCTCGCTGCCGCTGTGCACGTCGCTGATACCAGGTTGGGTCTGGTCCGGCGACATTACGGTGTCATCCGTGACCGGCACCCATGTATCACGGGATTTGGTGAAGGGGTCTACTGGAAGCTGGTGGAGGTAGCCGGCATCCACCAAGTCCTGCAACGACTGCGGAGCCTTTTGCTTATCAAGAGTGTACTGGTCAATGACCGAGCGCATCGTATGCAGGTCATCACGCAGCGCGGTTTCTTGTGCGTGCAGAATCGACTTCGAATAATTCGGCATGGCGAGCGACAGCAGGATAATGATAATGCTGATGACCACCATTAGCTCGATCAGAGTAAACCCGCGTTGTCGCAAGCGCCGCTGCACGGTCATGTGTGTCGAAACTACCATGTCTTATATTTCGTTCCGTCCAATCCCGTCCCATCAGACTTGGTGTACACATCAAAGACGCTTTGCCCGCCCCACGAATCAGAGTCGGGATCGTCCTGCATCGAGTGAAGGCCCCACTCGTTCGTCCCCGTCATGGGATCCACCGGGATGCGGCGCAGAAAGCGCAGCTTCTTGCCGTTGGAGTCCACGCCCTTCACCAGCGTCTCAAGATCGGGAGGATAACCCTGGCTGTCGACCTTCACTTGAAAAGCGCCGCGATCGGCTGCGTCCTTGTAGCGATCGATTGCGTCCCGCATCTCCCACAGGTCTCGTCGCAACTCCCTTTCCTTGCCCCGCTGAACGGTGACGCGCACTACGGGCATAGCCACGGCTGTCAGGATCATTAGGATCGTCATCGCGACGATCAACTCAACCATAGTAAAGCCGTTCCTGCGCATCAGGCGGCGGCAGAAACGGCTGCCTTCGTCAGCAAAGGCACCCTTGGTAAGCGTGAATTGCACTGTCCTATTTTAGCCCTTTTCGCCGACTAGGAGCAGCCCACGAGCGAGTCGCATCCGAAAGAGTTAGACGATTCTCTTAATGAACAGTCACAAGTGCTTGTGAGCCGCTGGCAGGTACATTTTGCATGGAGGCGTTCTTCACCATGGCGCGGTTGATGCTCAATGTTGCCTGGCCCGGAGCCCGGGCTTGGAAAGTTAGAGTGAATACCGCGCCATCGCCAGATACGCCACCGCTTCCCGGCGGCCGCGAGGCGGTGAGCTGAAGAATGCCGGCCATGCTGTCATCGCGGTCCACCAGAGCAACCGTCTGACCATCTTTCGAGAGTAGGGGCCCGTTGGAAACATTCAGCAGTTGCAGCACCCGCGGGTTGTAGAGGACCTGCACCGGAACGGCATAAACGTTTTGACCGCCGGTCAGGTTTACGTTCACCGTGAAGGTGGCCCCAACCGCCTGGTCAAGGGTTGGCGGATCAAAGCTCACAATGGCGCTTCCCGAAGGCGCCGAAGCGGTCGTGAGCTGGGCAGTTTGGGTGCTTCCAGCCCCAGCGGTGGGCTGAATGGGTGGACCGCCAGCCGGAACTGGATTGTTCTGCGCTGCTCCCGAGCCGCTCGGTGGCTGTCCGTTGGTCGGTGGAGCAGAGGATTGCGCGCTCTCGCGGCGCAAGGAGATGGCGTTCGCCGTGCCCACATCGATGGCCTTTAGATTGCTCGCATACAGGTCCTGCGCGCGAACGATATGCGGGATCAGCACGAAAACGATTTCGTTGTCCTGAACCTCTTTCTGCTCCGAGGAGAACAGCCACTTCAATATCGGAATCTGCGCCAAGCCCGGAATTCCCGTCAGAGACTTGGTTTGCGTATTTTCCAGAATACCGCCGATGATATTCACCTCGCCTTCCTTCAGGCGAATGTCCTGCTCGATCTTGCGCTGCCCGATCACCGGCTGCTGAATACCGCCAATGTTTTGATAGGAATCGACCGCGGAGATGTCCATCGAGAGCTTTAGTGTGATCTCGTCCAGCCCATGCACATGGGGGGTGATGTCGATGTTCACACCGACGTCAATATAGTTGAATTGCGTGTTCACCAAGGGATTGATGCCAACGCCACCAATGCCCGGTTGGAATGATCCGGTCGCGACTGGAACTCGCTCGCCGATCTTCAGGGAAGCCTTCTGGCCATCCGAGGCGCGAATTTGCGGCTGCTGAAGAAGCTTGCTACTGCTGTCAGTCAGCAAGAAATTAGCCGTCGTATTAGGGATGGTAACCGCGAAGTTAGTCGCGTTGATGTTAGCAATTTGATTCAGGCTAAGTGTACCGGTTGTGGGGGTTGTAGTTTGCGTGACGCTGCCATTGCCAGTTCCGACGTTAGACCCCGTGGTCGAGGTGGTTGTACTGGTATTGCTCTGCAAAGCGACAGTCACGCTGGCTGGCGGCTGAATGCCAAGGTTGCGCAGCTTATCGCGACTGACCTGCATGATAGCGACTTCCACCACCACCTCAGGGCGTGACTTGTCGAGGTCGTCTATGAGCTTTTCGGCCATCGCGATCTGGTCCGGCGTGCCCCGCACGACGATCGCCTGCTGCGAGGGGAATTGCTGAAGCCGTTGGGTGTCAAGCAGCGTGCGCAAAGTATTGACGAGGTCTTGCAGTTCGTTAGCTTGCGACAGGTTGCTGAGGTAGAAAGTGCGAATAACGCTCTGCTCCAGCTCTTTGCGCTTGGCCGTGGTGTCAGCAGCTACGAAGATGGTGTTGGGAGTGACAGGGCGCCAGAAGGTTTTCGACTCCAGGGCGGTGATCTGTAGCGCTTCTTCCAGGGTGACCCCATTCAGGTCTACCCGAATGCGCCGCGAAGTATAGTCGGGGTCAAACAACACATTGATGCCGGCAAGCTTCCCAATGCTCTCATAAATTGTCTTGGAGTCTTCGCTGAGCTTCAAGATGATGGGAGTTTGAGAAATGGGGGCCAATTCAACTGGCCCAATGGCCTCTTCCATGCGTCGCGTCAGAGCGGATTGAGCCGCCGGGGGCGGAGCCGGGCTTTGGCCCTTAAGCAGAAGCTGGCGTACTTTGTTCGCCTGCTGCTGAGCGATGAAGCTCGACGGATCAATGGCGATCGCCTGTTCGAAATCAGTCAGAGCTTCCTGCAGTTTGCCTGCGTTCATCAGGATCTCGCCTCGATGAACATATGTAGCAGCGGCAGTGAACCGCACAAACTCAGCTGCTGCGCGGTAGCGAAGTTCGGTGGGTTTGAGTTTCCAGGCTTCGTGATAATCGTTGTATGCCGTGATGTAATCTTCCCGAACTTCGGCAGCTTTACCCTGTTCGTACAGGGCTTTCGCGGCTTTGTCGGCCTTGTCAGACGAGGCCATCGGAAGGGCGGCGGCCACCATAAGCAGCATCGCCAGGATGCGGGCAAACCGTTTCATCACGTTGCTGTCAACCCCGGGGAACACGACCCGATGCCCTCCCCGTGGGTGGCACGAGGGGCAAGGCTTTTCCAGAATGTAAGACTTGAAGCCGCTTCAAATGTGAGCACGCTTTTCTTTTACTACATCAACGGACAGAAACAAAAATTCATTTGTACGATGGCCGATTATAACACCTCCAATGAGGTATAAGTTCCTTGATCCGTCGTGTGTTAGCATTTGAGATTCGGTGATCCGCAAGACCGTGACGGCACCTTCTGCCATGCGCGCTGCTCCAATGGAGCCGACCTCGAATCTTCCCGTAAGCTGATATCTATGGCTCATCAATTGCAAACAGGTGATCGTCAGCAGAAGAAAGAGAAGCTCAGGCGAGATCCGACCGCCAGTGGCGAGCGCGACGCCTCCTTCAACCGTGCCGCAGCGCACAATTACTTTCTACTGGAAAAATTTGAGGCGGGCATCGCCTTGCGCGGTACGGAAGTGAAGTCCGTGCGCACCGGGCGCGCAAACTTGAAAGACGCCTACGGTCTGGTCAAGGACGGCGAACTTTGGCTCATTAATGCTCACATCGGTCCTTACGAGCACGGAAACATCTTCAACCACGAACCCTTACGCACTCGGAAATTATTGGTGCACAAGAACGAGTTACACAAATTGATTGGTAAAACCCAGCAGAAGGGTCTGACCCTGATTCCGACGAGGCTGTACTTTCGCAACGGTCGAGTCAAAGTCGAGTTGGCCCTGGCAAAGGGCAAGCAGACTTGGGACAAGCGCGAGACTGAGCGTCGCAAAACCGCGGCCAACGAGGCGCGCGAAGCCATCGCGCGGAGCAGGAGGTCGTAGCAGCAGATGTAGTGCGCGAGCCCGAAGCGCTGGCCTTGATAGTGATCCAAAGGAGTTGGAGGTCGAGAGCGGGGGCCCGTATCCGTCCGGAAGTTGGCGGGGGAGGAAAGGCAGCATTCACAGAATTCCCTTGATGGCTGCGGAGCGGATACGTCAGATTTGGGAAAACAGTGCCTGCCGGAACCTAATGTAGAGAAGCAGATGAACGGGTCAATCAAATCTTGGGCAATCTGGATCATCCCGGTGGAACGGAATCTCTAATGCCATGAAAACTACACTTCATACTGGACCGCTTTCACCCCTTGAAACCGAGTGCCTCGTTGTTCCGGTACTCGATACCGCCGAGAACAATAACAACGAGCAATCCGACAGGCACAGCCCAGAGATTCAGTCGAGTGACAAGGAGGTACTGTCTGCAGCTGCTGATCTCATCGCCTCCGGCGAAGTAACAGGCAAGATGCTGGAGACTACGTTGCTCCACAAGCCGCAGGGCCTCAGGGCCAAACGTCTGCTGCTGATTGGTGGCGGCAAGGCGAAGAGCTTCTCGCTCCATCAGCTGCGTAAACTCGCTGGCGCAGCCGTGCGCAATCTCAAGTCGAAGGACCTGAAGGCATTGGCCTTTGCCGCACCGAAATGGAGCGACGGCAACATGGGTGACGCCGTGAAGTCTATCGTGGAGGGTGCTTTGGTCGGCAACTTCGATCCTGACTGCTACAAGAGCGACCGCAAGGAGCAGAAAATCGAAGAGCTGATCATCGTCGTTCCCCGAGGAGGGAGTCGAAGGTCATTAGAGACTGCAATGGAGCAAGGCCGCATCATTGGCGAGGCGCAGAACTTTACCCGTGATCTGGTCAACGAGCCCGGGAATCGCATGACGCCGACGGTGCTTGCCGATCGCGCCAAGAAAATGTGTGACGAGACCGGGCTGAAGTGCGAGATCTATGGCCCCGACAAAATAAAAGAGCTGAAGATGGGCGCATTCTGGAGCGTGGCGCAAGGCTCTGAGGAAGAGCCCCGACTGATCGTGATGCGGTACGAGCCGAGCCGCGCGCCCAAAAAGCGCGTACTTGGCTTGGTCGGTAAGGGAATCACTTTCGATAGCGGCGGCATTTCTATCAAGCCATCTGACGGCATGGAAAAGATGAAGTACGACATGGCTGGTGGCGCCGCCATGATTGGGGCGATGCGCGCCATCGCGCAGCTCAAGCCGAATGTAAGGGTCATCGGCATCGTGTGTGCGACGGAGAATATGCCTTCCGGAAAAGCACAGAAACCGGGTGACGTGCAAATTGCGATGTCGGGCAAGTCCATCGAGATTATTAACACAGACGCCGAAGGCCGCTTGGTACTGGCCGACGGCTTACACTACGCGCGGCAGCTTGGCTGCACCCTCCTCATTGATGCTGCCACGCTCACTGGGGCGTGCGTGGTTGCCCTGGGGATGGTGAACGCAGGCATCTTCGCCAATGACGAGAACTTTTACCAGCGCTTCAGCAAGTCGTTACAAACATCGGACGAGAAGATGTGGCGACTACCGATGGACGAAGAATACCGTGACATGATCAAGTCGAACATCGCTGATATCGTCAACAGTGGCGGACGCTGGGCAGGAGCCGTGACCGCTGCGATGTTTCTGAAAGAATTCGTTAGCGACACCCCGTGGATTCATCTTGACATCGCAGGCGTTGCCTGGATAGAAGACAACAAGCCTTGGATTGCTAAGGGGCCATCGGGAGTAGCGGTGCGCTCGATCGTGGAGTTCGCAAGAGATCTCGGTGCCAGCAGTAAGTGATTCTGCCTGCCCAGGGGGTGCGAGTTGGCAGTACGGCAAGCTCAATGTAATCAGGCAGTACCTTGGCGGCCAGAGCGGAAGTGAAAGATATTTGCGATCGGACCTAAAGTTTCATGAAGCTCTATTCACCAACTTTTTACGCGTTATTCATCATGCTCTGATGCGCGGCGTAAACCCGATTGATAGGCTACGTCAAGTGCAAACCTGATCGGAGAGAGGGGAGACGGTCAAACAGCCGCTCCCCAGATTTTTTGCAGCCCTCTCCCCCACCGCCAGCACTGTCGTTGCACTAGCCCCTGCGCTGCACTACCATCTTGCTGTTATGTCAACTGCAACAGATTCTTCCATTACCGACTATACCCCCGTGAAGGCGCCGCGCGGCAACCAGCTCTCCTGTAAAGGATGGGGCCAGGAAGCCGCCATGCGCATGCTGATGAACAATCTTGATCCGGAGGTTGCCGAACGTCCCGAGGACCTTGTAGTGTATGGCGGCACCGGCCGGGCTGCCCGCAATTG
>CAZDYZ010000085.1:0-4716 GCA_964509525.1 uncultured Acidobacteriaceae bacterium | reverse complement strand
TCTCGGACTTCTCCATAACCTCAAAGGTGAGTCCCGACCAGAGCTGGTCCTCAGGAGCAAGCTCGACACTGGTGACAGGTGCATCAGAGTTCAGCATAGGAAATCAACTTAATGTTTTTCCTTTCAAGTAGGTTTCTGGACTCACATCCCGTAAACAAGCGAATTTCCATCTCCCGCTTCTCCCTGATACTGTCGTTTTCCGAAAAGCCAGCTTCAGAGAGTCCAGGGTGACAACATAGTTCGTAAGTGCCAGGCTCGAGGCTTTCCAGTCCAGCTCGCCATCCCTCGTAAAGCAGGCGATCATTGCCTCGGAACTTAGGGTTGTAGAGAAGACACCAATCCGGAAGCTTGAGATCGCCAAGCACGATAGCCTGAAGGTAAGACCTATACGTGGAAACTGCGACCCGACGGTACACCGGCCCGGCATGCTGCCCCGCCAGTCGGCGGCCCCTGGGGAAATACCTGTGGCGAGGCGGGCGGGCACACTTCACCCCCTCCGCTTTGAGGGCCCGGTGAAAGGCATGGATGGCCACAGGATAGAGATGTACGTGGTGGTGAGAGTCAGCGTGAGTAGGCGTCAAGCCGCGGTCCTTCATCCACCGGATTTGTGCCCGGAACTCTGCCTCAATCTCACGCGACGGGAACTGACGCTTGCGCAACCTGCGTATGGCTTCGCCGCTCGAATGGAAATTGCCGGTACCGTCCACCAGGCTGGGAACCTGCGCAGCTGGCAGGACAGGCGCGCCGTCGCAGAGCGTCAGGTGTATCCCGACACCAAGCCTGGGTACACTTCGCATCTGCGCCAGCGCGTACTCACTCGCCGGCCGGGCGACCATCAAGGAAGCGCTGCTCACTACTCCAGAGCGATGGGCCTCGACAATCCCGTCCGTAATACCGCGACTCCAACCCAAGTCGTCAGCGTTCACGATAAGCCGCGTTGCTCCGTTTCCGTTTACACTCATCCGTCACCCGTTCTCTGCTTGATCACGGCAGAACTGGCTAGCCGGAGACAGCAGCGACCATGCTTGCCCCGGTTGCTCGCATCGCTAGTCGGGAGTAAATGCTGAGATACTCGTCGGCGGTACGCTCGATTGAGAACAGGGAGCGTGCCTTGTCGCTGTTGCCCTGACCCGCGCTTTCTCGCACATTTGGATCAGACATCATCAGGATCGCGTCTCGCAGCGATTCAACATTGCCCGGTTTCGCCAAATAAATTCCCAGTCCTGACTGTCTCAGTTCGATGAGCGGTCCCAGCGCCGTTGCCACAATCGGGAGCCCCATACACGCAGCCTCTACCACACAGATGCCGAAGCCTTCATTCTTGCTCGATAACACAAACACATCTGCGGCAGAGAGGAACACATTCACATTGGGAACTTCGCCGTAAAATACGATCTCCCTTTGCAATCCAAGTTCGCTCGCTAATGCCTCCAGTCGTCTTCGTTCCGGACCATCGGAAACCACAAGCAAGCGGATATGCGGCATCAGTTTCACCGCGCTCGCTAGTGCTCTGAACAAAGTAGGATGATCTTTTTGGGTAGTAAGGCGGGCAACAGTTAGAAGCGCAACTATTTCCGGTTCGAGGCCGAGAGATCGGCGGCTTTGCTCTCGACTGAGACGGGCCGAGGTGATTCTTTCGATGTCTATTCCATTACGAACTACAACTGGGCAAACCATGCCGTCAGTGAAGTCCTCAACCGTGCGGGCCGTATGTTTCGATACCGCTACGACACATTCACAGGAGCGGGCGACTCGACGGATTACAAAGTTGGACCGCTGCAGGCCTCGGAGTAGATCAGCATGGACAGAGTAGACAATTGGTACAAATAGGCCACATTTGCGCAGGATCAGAGCTGCCAGAGCAGTGTAATAACCGTGACAGTGAAGTATGTCGGGGGAGAAAAGAGCGAGTTCCTGCCTCAATCTGACCAGGCCGGCTGGGTCAACCCGCATCTGCTGTTTCATTCGGATCGGGCGTACCGCCCAGGAAGCCCCGCAATTCGGCCCCACTCGATTGTCATCATAAAAAAAGGCGATGGAAGAGGAAACGCCCCGACGGTGAACTGCATTGCATAAATCGGTTACCAGATACTGAATTCCGCCTTTACCCCAATTTTCACAGAGATGAGCGACTCGCATCTTAATCTCCCTCAGATAGTCGTCAGATCTACTAACCAATCTGGGTTAACTCGTCTGTACAGCACTGTTTGAATGCTCCTGCCACGTCCAACAGACATCGATGTCCAACGGTGGCCTAAAGGAATGCCAACTCGACGCGGCGCCTAGAACCAGCGCGCCATCCTAAGCGTCCGATATCCCATAGGGCTCATTCCACGTAATTACGAACTCATCGACCCATCCGTTCTTAACCAGGTCCCGGTAGAACGCGCCTAATCGGAGACCGCCTCAACCCAGCTTTCCTCTGTTGCTTGTATCGCTAATTGGGAATAAATGCTGAGATATTCGTCGCTGGTGCGTTCAATCGAGAACAGAGATCTCGCTTGGTCACTATTGTGCCGACCAACGTTTTCCCGGATTCTGGGGTCAGAGGTCATTAAGATCGCGTCTCGCAGAGACTCAACGTTGCCCGGCTTCACCAAAGAGATTTCTAACCCAGACTGTTTTAGTTCAATGAGGGCCCCTAATGCCGTGGCTACAATCGGAAGACCTGCACATGCAGCCTCTATCACACAAATGCCAAATCCCTCATAGTTCGTCGACAGCACAAACACATCTGCGGCAGAGAAATACACATTCAAATCCGGCCACGAAACCTCACCCGAAAACAATATTTTGTCGTGCAAGCCAAGCTCACCCACCAAGGCCTCCAGGTCTTGCCGTGCCGGCCCGTCTCCGACGATCAGCAAGCGAGCATAGGGCATCTGTTTGGCCGCACTTGCGAATGCTTTGAACAAGGTAGGGTGATCCCTTTCGGTGGTGAGGCGGGCAACACTTAGAAACACCGGCGTCTCTGGTTTGAGGTTGAGAGTTCGTCGGCTCTGTGCCCGACTGAGACGTGGCGCAACGATTCTTTCAGCGTCTATTCCATTTCGAACGACGAGGGGGCGCACCATGCCATGAGTGAAGTCCTCGACGGTGCTGGCCGTATGTTTCGATACTGCTGTGACACAGTCGCAGGCGCGGGTGACGCGACGGATTATAAAGTTCGACCTTTGTAGGCCTCGCAGCAGATCCGCATGGACGGAGTAGACGATCGGTACAAACAAACCGCATTTGCGCAGGATCAGAGCCGCCAGAGCGGTGTAGTAACCATGACAGTGCAGTACGTCTGGCGAGAAGCTTGTGATCTCGCGCCTTAGTCTCATTAGGCCAGCCGGGTCAAGTCGCGTGCGCGGGTTCATATGTATGGAGCGAACCGTCCAGGAAGCTCCGCAGTCAGGCCCCACTCGATTGCTGTCATAGAAGAAAGTGATGGAGGAGGAAACACCCCGCCGGGAGGAGGAATTGCATAAATCCCGCAAGAGATTTTCAATTCCTCCCTTCTCCCAGTTTTCACATAGATGAACAACTCTCAAGAGCCCTCCACCTTGGAGCCAGTCGCTCCTTTCATCACAACGGCTGCCAAGCCGTAATCTACGCCTACTAGTGCAACTCTACTTTTCGAGCACAACAGAAAGATTTCCCGCGGGGAACAATCGCAGCGGGGACCCTTCGTAAATGCCACGCGTCTGGGCACTAATATTTACTAATGCTTCGAGTAGGTAGTTATAGGGATAGAACCAGCACTTTTGGAACGAAAGCTTGACTGCAATACGCGAGAAGGCGAAGTCTAAGTAATAGGCCCGACAATGTCCTCGAAGGAAATGGGTGAAAGTAGCCGTGCTGAAAAGGTGGCAGTGCGTTGGATCGGTATACGAATCCCTGGAGGTAAAGTGGGGCACACGTATGCGAGCTACGCCGCCCGGTCGTAATATGCGATGGATTTCTTTTAAAGCCGGGATGTAGTCAATGTGCTCCAGCACATCCTGACAGAGTATTTCCGAGCAAGACTCCGAAGAAAATGGTAGTGGACCGGCTGCCAGATCGTGCACGACGTCGACGCCTGGTAGATGGGCTTTGTCTAAATTGATCCAGCCCGGACGGATATCTGTGCCGCATCCTAGGTTGACCTTCAGGTCTGATGCAGGGATGATGAGAGCGTGCGTCATCGATCGCAACCTTTCCTCACCAGAAGATGTACAACGCCATGATGCTTGCTGCTGGTCCGTTGAACCTTAGCCAGCGGAAAACTTAGGGGCATAGGCAAGCTCATCTCGTGACGCGGTCCGATGGATAGGGCGTCAGTCTTCATGGCAAGCTCACCGAGTTCTGAAATTCAATCTGCATGGGCATCTGACTTCATCCGTTGATAAAGCACTCTTTGAATGTTCGAGCGGTGTCAAATAGGTAACGATGCCCAACACTGGCCCACACCACCAGATAAAGCAACAGGGCGGTGGCCGCGGTCAGCGGCCAGATGCCACCCGGAAGCAGCAGGCATGCTGCAGCCATGACTGCTCCCGCCACGGCTGAAACCAGGGCAGAAGGGAACTGCACCGCCAGCCCGATTTGCTTGTGCACTTGGAGATAGCCAAGGATCACTGCCGTGTCGGCAATTAAGATCGCCAGTGCCGCTCCAGGTGCCGAGAACAACCAGCCAAGGCCAACGGTTAAGGTGAATGAGAGCCCGAGGCCAACAAGTTGGGAGTTGCGGCG
>CAZDYZ010000084.1:0-2871 GCA_964509525.1 uncultured Acidobacteriaceae bacterium | reverse complement strand
TCTTAAGGTGATACTTACCCTTCGAGCTGAAGACAAGGCTTGACGCGTGTGCTCTCTTCCTTGTTACGTCTGGTTTTCTCAGCTTCGGGTTGATTTCTCCTTCCAGGTGCTCGATTTCCTGCGCGTCACTTTGTTGATCGATTACGACCTCAAGCCGGGTGAGCCTGTACTTTTGCTGAATTCTTGGTAGACGACTTTTTACTTCTTGCTCGCTGATCTTGTCGTCTGTAAGGAGTTCGTCGGCCTCCGCAAGGGCCGTTTCCAAGTCCGCCTTCTTCTGTTCCTCCGTCCGTTCGTCAGGTTTTTCCTTCTTCCCAAACACCTTGGCGAACACCTTCTTCGCCATGATCACGATCCAGTCGATCACCTTGTCCAGCGCCTTATCGATGGGAGTGCGGATCTTCTCGATAATGGCCAGCACCTTGTCGGCGATCTTCCCCAGCCCGAGGAAGCCCGCCAGGAAGCTGATCGCCAGGGTCAGCAGGCCGGAGAGCGTGTTCTCCACCTTCTGGGCTGCGGGAGCGATGGCGCCGCTGACGATCTCGATCAGGGAGTCGAGGAACGCCTTGGCCACTTGAATGATCTTGGCCAGCTTGTCGATGAACACCTTGATGGTGTCGTAGATGGAGATGATGGCCTGAATGAAAGCGCCACCGGGCACGAGCATGCTTAGGATCTTCTCGACCGCTTTCGTCACCACGCTCTCGGTGACAAAACTCACGATGCCATTGACGACGGTTTCCTTCAGGTTGCTGAGTTCGTCCTTGATCTTCTCCCACGCAGCAGCCGGGCCCTCGGTAACCAGGGTCATTACAATGTCGAACCCGGTCTCCATGGCTTTGACCGCGGTCTCGCCCACTACCTTGACGAGCTTGCCGCGAATGTTCTGCCACGTCAGGCCCAGCACCGACACAACAAACTTGATGATCTCCCGAATCTCTAGCGCCTTAGGGATGTAAACCCCCGCCAACGATCCGGTGAGCCATTCCAGCAGACTGTCCTTCAGGTGTTTGCCGAAATGGTCGCGGAACATCTGAAAGCCCAGCTTGCCGGCATTCACCAGGTTCTTGACGAAGCCGATGGGATTCTTCAGGATCGACTTGAATGCCGCACCGACCTTCTTCAGGTACGGCATAGCCGCCGGCGCTACCACCTCGAAGATGATCTCCAGCAGGTGAATTACAGTGCCCAGCGCCCAAGTGAAGAAGCGGCCGGCGAAGTCGCCGAACAGCTTCACCACTTTGACCACGAGTCGCGACAGAATCAAAATGTCGGTGACCGCCAGCGACTTCAGGAATTCGATGAAGAGACTGGGGATTTCCTTTACAAAGCCGAAAAGCTCCTTCATCGCGGTCTTGAACCAGTTCCAAACCCGCGAGAGCGCATTCGCCTTCTTGATGTTGCTCCACAACTCTTCCTCGCCGATAAGCTTCATGAAGCCGCCGACGATCGCTTCGGGTCCGCTTTCCACCGGCTGGCCGGTGATGGGATTGTGGCCCAGCACGGCGATCAGCAGGTTCCAGCCGCGCGTTCCTTCGGCCAGCTTGGCCAGCGGGAGGAGAATGGCTTTCTTGATCAGCTCGATGATGTCGTGGACCACGCCGGCGACAAAGCCCGCAATGCGCTCAACCGCACGCGCAAAGACCGCGAGGCCGTCCTCCAGCACCTTCCACGGGTGACGTACGTCGGTCCAATCGAGGTCGTCGATGAAGTCGTCCCAGTCTTTCTTAATGGCGCTGCCGATCGACTCCAATTCCTTGATCTTTTGTTCCAGCCAGCCGCCGATCTTGTCGAAGACGCCGTACTTGTCGAGTGCCTCCTCAATGTCGTGTCCCACGACGGGCACCAACTCGACAATGCCGCGGAGGATGTTGGCTGCGCTGCGGTCCACCGCTTCGCCATTGATGGGATTCGTGCCGATGAGCACGGTCAGCAGACGAAAGCCGGGAACCCTGTAAGCAGCGCTGGCCGCGTGATCGAGCAGCCAGCCCACGATCGAGCGCTGCACGCGAGGGGTAGTACGTTGTGTGACGGTAAACTTCTCGCCACGCTCCACGGCAGCTGCAGCGTGGTCGGCTTCAATTTCGAAGGCATCCCGCGGACCCGGCGCCGAGTGCAGGATGGTGGGAGCGCCCTGCTGCTGCACCACGTGGGCGGCCTCGTGCGCCATCAGACGCACATCGTTCAGCTTTTCATTTCTGCCGAGAAAGATGTGATTACCGTACGCAAACGCGCGCGCCGAAACGCTCGCTGCCGCTGCCTGCGCATACGAGTCAGCGTGGACCTCAACGCCGTCAAGACTGATTCCAAGACTGTTTTCGATTGCCTCTTGCACGTGCGGTGGCAGGAGCTGTGCGCCAGGAGAAACGGTTTGCTTCTCGTGCGCCGGCGGCAGCGCTGGAGCTTTCGTGACTCGCTCGGGCACCGGAGGCGCCGCCCTGGGTGGAGGAGCAGCCGGCATTGCAGCCGTGGGTGCGGGCGCGGAGGCCGCTAAACCAGTTTTGGCAAACGCAGGCAGAGCGGGAGCAGGTGACGTTGGCACAAGCGCAGGGCCGGGGGATTTCGCCGACGGCACGGCCGCAAGCTCGGCTCGTGCCGGCTCAGCCTTGGCGAGCGACGCCGAAGGCTTGGACGTCGGGCCGGAGGGCTTGGGCGCCAGAGTGGCGGCAGCTGGCATGGGCTCCTTATGCGGAAGCGGCTGATTGCGCTTGTTTCAGTTCGTTGGGCAACTGCCGGCTAAGCTTGCGATACTCGCTGCTCACACCGGTCAGCAGATGCTGGTACAGGATGTTGCCCCCATCCTGCGCCGCTGCTACCGCGCTGCGCAGCACAGCGTTGCGGATCTGTCCGCCGGTGAGTTCGGCCACCGCG
>CAZDYZ010000083.1:0-2382 GCA_964509525.1 uncultured Acidobacteriaceae bacterium | reverse complement strand
CTGGGCGTACTTCACAGCGCACTGCCATGCACCTCGGGCCAGTCCTACCATCTGTGCGCCGATGCCGATACGCCCTTCGTTAAGCGTCTCTATGGCGATCTTGTAGCCCCTGCCAACCTCGCCAATTACGTTGTTCCGGGGCACACGGCAATCCTCCAAAATCAGCTCACAGGTGCTCGAGGCACGGATGCCGAGCTTGTCTTCTTTTTTGCCGACGGTGAATCCAGGAAAATCCTTTTCCACGATGAACGCCGTGATGCCTTTATATCCTGCTGATAGATCTACAGTAGCCAGCAGGATAAAGACACCGGCTTCCTTACCGTTGGTGATCCACAGCTTCTGGCCGTTGAGCACATACTCGTCACCCTTTAGTTCGGCCCTGGTCTGTAAGGCGAACGCGTCGGAGCCAGAGCCTGCTTCGCTCAGCGCGTAAGCTCCGACGGTGTCGCTGCACATGCGCGGCAGATAACGCTTCTTCTGCTCCTCGGTGCCCCAACGCAACAACGCGTTGTTGACCAGCGTGTTCTGCACATCAACCACGACACCAGCTGACGGATCAACAGCTGAAAGTTCCTCGACCGCGAGGATGGCTTCGAAGAACGTTCCTCCTCCTCCGCCGTAGGTTTCGGGAACCTCGATGCCCATGAGTCCAAGCTGAAAGAACTGGTCGATGATCGAGCGCTCAAACACGCCTTTCTCGTCCATCTCCCTTACATGAGGACGGACCGATTCATCAGCGAATTGGCGAACCGTGTCACGGAAAAGACCTTCATCTTCGGTGAGAGCGACCAGAGGTGCCGGCGCGGAGGAGGCCGCGGAGTGTACAGTAGCTTGCGACATGAGAGCCATCCTTGCAGAAAGGATTGAAAACCCTGTGATTTTAGCATTGGGGAGAAGTCTGAATCGTTTGCTATCGAGGATGCGATTTTATCCCTTCGGGCTTGACGCCAGCGAGGCTTTCGGTAGGAGGGGAGACAGACCCTTCCGAGCTTGCAGTTCAGTCGAGACGGGAGCACCATGCGATGCGGCCGGTGGCTTGGTCCCCGGGAAGCGGCTCGTCACAAACTCTTCCAGTCCTAACCTGTGTGCTCACGTCCGTGCTGACTGGAATAGATCCTTTCCACCTCCTCGATGTTGTCGATCTCTGTGGCGAGTTTGTCCTGTCGGATACGAAGAATCCGGGGGAAACGCAAGGCGAACCCGCTGTCGTGGCGGTCGGAAACCATGATGGCGTTGAATGCAACCTCTAGCACGACCTTGGGTTCTACCTCACGCAAATGACCATGGTCGGCGGTGGTGTGTGCCAGGAACCACTGCGTCAACTCGAGAATTTCCTTGTCAGTCAGTCCCGAGTAGGCCTTACCGATATTGACCAGCTCCTCACCTTTGCGCACAGCAAAGGTGTAATCGCTGAGCACATGGATACGCTTGCCGTGCCCGAATTCCGCCGCGGTCACAACCACGTCCAGGGTGGCCAGTTCGCGCTTCAACTTCAGCCACCAGCGGCCCCGCCGTCCGGGCACGTAGGGCGACTCCAGATCCTTGATCATCAGCCCTTCATTGCCGCGTGCCATGGCTTCTTGGAAGTGTTGTTCGAGCTGCTGTGCAGACGCGGCGCGCATCGCGGGGGCACGCAGGACCCAGCCGGATTCCTCGCCTGCCCCCTCGATTTCCGACTCAAACAGCAGCCGACCTTGAGCCCTGACCATGGGCCGTGGCGAAACTAGCGTCGTACCAGCAAATATACGGTCGAGGATCAAAAGACGCTCGCGCAGCGGTTTGTCGAGGGTGAGTTCGCCCGCGACGTAGATCACGTCGAAAACGACGTAAGCCACAGGAACTTGGGCAATCATCTTCTGGCTGACCAGCTTGCGCCCCAGCCGCTTCTGTAACTCCGAAAACGGCATTGCATGTCCGCCAGTTGGGTCGTTGCGCCAGGCGACGATCTCGCCATCAAGGACCACATCGCCGGCAAACGCGCTCAACCCTCCGATGAGTTCCGGAAAGGAAGTCGTCACCTCATCCAGCGTGCGCGAGAAGAGCCGCACCTGACCGCCTCCACAATGAGCCTGCACCCGCACGCCGTCATACTTATCTTCCACCAGTGCTCGTTCGAAGGATTGGAAAGCTTCGGTCGTGTCCGCTGCCGGGCTGGCAAGCATGAACCCAATGGGGTGAAACAGCCTCATGCAGGCCTGTTCGAGACGATGTCCGGCCGCCAGTTGCAGCGTGCCGCCGATGTCGCCCAGCAGCATGTTGGCGCGCTGCACGCTCGGCAGCGGCTCGCCGTACGCCTTGGCGATCGCCTCTTCCACCAGGCTCTCCTTGAGCCCGATGCGCAAGTCACCGGTGATGATCTTCAGGATGTACTTTGCTTCGAGC
>CAZDYZ010000082.1:0-4409 GCA_964509525.1 uncultured Acidobacteriaceae bacterium | reverse complement strand
CTCGCGGCGATGATCATCGCCGCCGGTTCCATCTCGGCGAGGCGAGCACAGAACATTCCTGGAGCACACAAAGTCTCCACCTATTCCATCGCCGCCGGCGCCGGGGTCGTGATCGCGATCATGACCTGGGTCGGTGTCATTGATACAGCCATCACCACGCTCATTCCGGTGGGCAGCATGATCATCGCCAATGCAATGAATGCGAACGGCCTGGCACTGAATCGCTTCCGGGCCGAGGTGCTATCGCATGCGGGCGAAATCGAAACCGCGCTGGCCCTGGGCGCTTCGCCGCAGGAGACCGTTGCGCGCTTTGCCGAATCAAGCATGCAGGCGTCGCTGATTCCCGCCATCGATAACCTGCGCTCGCTGGGAATCGTTTGGATTCCCGGCCTGATGACCGGAATGCTGCTTTCCGGATCTAGCCCGCTCTATGCGGCCATCTACCAGTTTGTTGTGATTGCCATGATTCTGGCTTCGTCGGGACTCACTTCCCTGCTGAGCACGATGATGATCCGCCGCCACCTCTTCTCAGCGGCGGAGCAGTTGATGCTAAGAGAGAGCTCGTAGTTCCGATTGTTGCCTGGCAGCGGAATGTTCGTGCCTACGCGCGGTCTCTATCTGGACGAACCACCCCAGAGGCTAGGCACGTGGGCATTCTTATTGCCCTGGAAGGTTTCCCGTCAGGTTTGACCTTCCGTGTCGTCTTGATATCACTGGCGCCCCTTCCCCATGACAGAAGTCGCAACAGCAAGACACTGGTGTATATTGCTCGAAACCCGGAATACAAAATCAAAACCCCCGATTAGAAAGGAAAACAGAGACTATGAGAAACAAAACAATCTCATGGGCTTTGGCCGCAACGATGGTGTGCCTGCCACTCCCATGGGAAACAGCAGCCGCTCAGACGTCCGCCCCATCAAAGGCAGTGGCTGGAACTACAGAAACAGGCATCGCCATTTTCTATAGTGATTCCATGCAAGGAAGGCCCCTCACCAGCGGTGAGAAGTACGACAAGAACGCCCTAACGGCGGCACACAGGACACTTCCCCTAGGCACGATGGTGAAAGTGACGAACCTTAAAAACAACAAGAGCGTTGTTGTGAAGATCAATGACCGAGGTCCACATGGCCCCAAGACGCTGATTATCGACCTTTCGGGCCGTGCCGCACAGGAGCTTGACATGATTCAGGATGGAAAGGCCAAGGTCAAGCTAGAAGTCGTGTCTTAAGTGATGCATCCGCAGTTGCTCCGCGACACAGGTCTGGAGGAGCCACCGGAAATCCCTCCTCCCTCGCGAGCGTCTGCCCAGGTATTGACCCAGTGCCAATCTGAATGAACTCCAAACTGAAGAACCACTGCTTTGCAGGCCCCGGTATCGCGGTATGGGAGTGCTATGGGAGAAGACAGCGCCCGATGGCGATGTTATCCCTTGTGCGAGGAGTTGGCATCAGCCAAGCGCTTGTCTACTCGAGAATGGGTGAAATGTCTCCTAATTCCCAGGGCAGGTCAGCAGAATTGGGTTGACCGCCAGAGGCGTTGATCTCGGCAATAGATTTTTCCGAGGGAGTTGGCCGGCTGGGAATAAGTAACAGCTCTGGGAGAGGCGCATATGCAACCTCTGGACTATGCCGTGGCAAAGCAATCCGATTCCGATGACATTATCCGGCTGCTTTCCCAAGCGTTCAGCGAATCTGAACCGCCTGCCGTGGCGATGGGTCTGTCGTTCGACGAGATGAAACAATTTCTGCAGTTTATTGTGCCCAATGTCATCCCGGAGGACCTTACGGTGATAGCGCGGGGCAAAGACACAGGAAAGCTGGTTGGAGTCATGCTGTCTGAGGATTTCGCATCACCTCCCGCTCTGGACCTTGGCCAGATCAGCTCGAAACTTCTGCCCATTCTGTCCCTGTTGGAGATACTGGATGAACAACTCCGCAGAGGGAGAAGCATTTCTGCTGGCCAGTTCCTTCATCTGTTCATGTTGGGAGTGGATAGCCAGTTTGCGGGACGTGGAGTTGGGCAGAGAGTCGTTCGAGTGTGTGTGGACAATGCATCCCAGAAGGGCTATCGAACGGCATTGACCGAAGCGACAGGGCGAGTCTCCCAGCACATATTCCGGAAGATCGGTTTTATGGATTACTTCAGTGTGTCGTACCGGGACTTCGTGTACAAAGACAAAATCGTCTTCGCCTCGATTCACAATCATGAGAGGGCGATTCTGATGCAGAAATCTCTCGTTTGATGGTCGCACGCGTACGGAGATTTTTTCTAAGCTCGTTGTTCTGAGAAAGAGACTACGGCATGGTGCTCATTTCGCGCACCATGTACATCTCCTGCCGATACATGACGTAAATCAGAACGTGCAAGTTGGCTATTTGCATTCGCGAGGAGACGCAGTGCGGAATGCTGCTGCTTCGCTGACCAGAAGGCCCATTTTGGGATGTATCGGTTCGAGAGCAACCCTAATTCCGTACGCGCGTAACTGTTGTGAGGTCACTGGGCCGATGGAAGCGATCGTGGTTTCGTTGAGTGCACGAACGAGAGACTCCTTGGCGTGCATTTCATCGGCCACCTGAATGAGATGATTGACTTGCACGGCTGCCGTAAATAGAGTCACGTCAATCTCGCTGTGCTGGAGAGCCAGAATGGCCTTCTCTAACGGAGTTCTGTCTTCAGGTAGTGCCCAATCATAAACATGGACCGTTAGCGTCCTCGCTCCGCGCTGCGACAGGCCGGCCAACAACTCTTGACTGGGCGCCCCGTACTCCTGAACTGCAACCAGCCGGTCTTTTAGTGCAATACCTTTCTCATCCAGCAGTTGCAGAAGTTCCCGCCAGGTATTCGGTTCCGGAACATTCCACGTGATGGGAACGCCGAGTTCGCGCAGTGCGGCCGCGGGCTTCGGTCCTCTCACCACAACCGGCACCTGGCTCAGCGCAGTCACCAGCTCTGCGCGGGAACAGAATTGTTCCATTGCCTGAGCAAGAGCGCGTGCCCCCACTCCGGTAAGGAAGATTGCAAGGTCGAGCTTTCGAGCAAGGAGAGATGCCGCGAAGTCAGACAAACCGGCAGGGCAGGCCGAGGGCACTTCCCGCGCGGCTGGAACGACCATGGCCTTCCCGCCGTGGTTCTCAATCAGCCTCGCCATTTCAAGCGAGCGGCGGCTCTCGAAGGCCAGAACTGTTAATCCGCAAAACCCACTTCCGGTCATGGCACGTCCGGGCGGTAGCAAAGCCGCTTCCGATGAAGGTTGTCTTACGGCGTCGCTCCTACTTCCTGTGGCTCAACTAGGGCCGGTGTCGAGAGGGTCGAGGTTCGGGAATCGAAAGTGAGCAGGAATGGCAGCGCTGTAAACGCAAAGCCGGAGAGAATATTCCCCACGGTCACCGGAATTTGATTCCACAGCAGCCACCTGGCAACAGAGACTGGGGCACCTAACATCATGCCGGTCGGGATAACGAACAGGTTCACAATAGAGTGCTCGTAGCCCAGCGCGAAGAAGGTCATGATAGGCAACCACATGGAGACAACCTTGCCCGATGTAGAACGCGAGCTGAGGGCCAGCACCGTCCCCAACGTGACCATCCAATTACACAACAAACCTTTGACCAGGGCCGTGAGCCAGCCGCTCATGCCGATTGCCATGTAACCCAGGGTCTTTTTCTGTGCCGCCTGACGAAACAGATCTGCCAAGGTGCCTCCATTAGACGTGCCGCAACTGGTCAGCGACAAATAGAACAGCAGCCCGTAGGCCAAGCTCCCGAGCAGGTTGCCCACATAGACCCACGCCCAGTTGCGCAGCATTTCCCCTACCTGGACTCTTCCAGACATCACGCCCAGTGGCAGCAAAGCAAAATTGCCTGTGGCCAATTCCTGGCCCAGCAACACCAGCATTACGAAGCCTGCGGGGAAAATCATGGCCGCCACGAGCGGCAGCACTCCCTGAGAGAGAGCCATGAAGGCCACAGACGTGGCACATCCCAACAAAGCTCCGGCGAGCACTCCGCGGATGAGCAAGTCTCGTACGGGAAGATCAGCTTTCTTGCGGCTAAGCTCTATCGCGTCGTTGATCACTTCTTTGGGAGTTACATAGTCCATTGGGCGGCCTCCTAATCGAGGGGAAGTGAAGTCTCCGCTCTGCGAGCAACGGAAGATCCCGGATTCGTTGGAGTTTCGGGAAGTTCGGTTACCACGGACGACTGGGGTTGTTGGGCAAGGTCAGTGATAACCTTTGCCACCACATCGGGAAGAGCCTGGTCGCAGGGAACTACATCCAGAATCTGTTGCCCGCGAACTGCATCAGGGCCGGTGCGGCCTCCCACATAGATCGCCACGGCGTCCACTAGCTGGCCGTCGATCTTCGTTTTGAGACCGCGAAAGCCGACATCTGCGGCCTGATGATTGCCGCA
>CAZDYZ010000081.1:0-4557 GCA_964509525.1 uncultured Acidobacteriaceae bacterium | reverse complement strand
CTCTGGAGCAACGCTTGAATGCCGACACCAGCGATCATGTTGGGCCGCAACTGCCCTGCTCCTGCGGAGCACCGGCGCAGTACCATGGCCGCCACCGGAAGACGTTTGAAAGCGTGCTGGGCCCTCTGCATTTGGAGCGGGCCTATTACCACTGCGCGAAGTGCGAAAGTGGATTCTGCCCCCGCGATCGTGCGCTGCGACTGGAGTTGTTCTCGCTCACTCCCGGGGTCCTGCGGATGACGGGCAGCACGGCGGCGCTGGTGAGCTTTACAGAAAGCAGCGCACTGCTGCGTGAGTTGGCGGGGGTCGAAGTAAGTGCCAAACAGGTGGAGCGTGCTGCCGAAGCGCTGGGGGCAGAGATCGCTGCCGACGAATGCAGTTGCGTGGAAAAGACCGGCGAAGTAGCTCCGACCATGTACCTGGGGATGGACGGCACCGGAGTGCCGATGCGCAAGGCGGAGGTCGCCGCTCGCAGCGGCAAGCAGCCCGATGGATCCGCCAAAACCCGCGAGGCTAAGCTGGTCACCGTGTGGACCGCCGAATCCCGCGATGAGAACGGCACTCCCGTGCGGGATCCCGGCTCGGTCACCTATTCGGCCGCCATTGAAAGCGCAGCCACTCTGGACACCAGCCCCGGCCTCTCCGACTTCGCAGCTCGCGTCGAGCGCGAGGCCAACCGCCGTGGTTTCACCCAGACTACGCGCCAGGTAGTGCTTGGGGATGGGTCGCCTTGGATCTGGAACACCGCGAGCGAATTATTTCCCCAGGCCACACAGATTCTGGACCGTTTCCATGCCAAAGAACACCTCAGCCAGGTGGGCAAGGTCCTGTATGGGGAAAGCCCAGAAGGCAAGCCATGGATTCAGGCGCGCTATGATGAACTCGATCAGGGCCGGTTGAAATCGCTGATCGAAGCGTTGCGTGGTCACGCCGGCCAATACAAAGAGGCCCGGGAATGTATCCACTACATCTGCAAGAATCGATGCCGCATGCGATATCGGAAGTTTCACTCGCAGGGCTTCTGCACGTCGACAGGAGTGGTGGAGGCCGGTTGCAAAGTTGTGATCGGCACCCGGCTGAAGCGCGCGGGCATGCACTGGAGCGTAAAGGGCGCAAACGCCATCATCGCTCTGCGCTGCAGCAAGCTAAGTGGACGCTTTCAAGATTTCTGGGAACGCCGTTCAGATCAAAGTAAGGCGGCCGCCGCATGACTTCATCGCTCAAATCTGGCGTGCGCCCAACGCATGACCAGCCGTGAACGGCAAACCCGACAAACCAGGAAATACCGCGAACTGATCGAGATTACGCAAGAGGTAGTGCAGAGCGCCCGCGTAGTGCTGAATAAGAGTCAAAAGGTCACCGTGTCGGAGGTGCTCGAGGCTGCCAAGCTCCAAGCTTTGCGCCCAGAGATTGAGCACTATTGCCGTCTGGGAGACAAAGTGATCGATCAGGCCCGCCGCCGCGTACTGGAAGGCGAGAAGGTTCCCAACGCGGAGAAAGTGTTTTCCATTTTTGAACCCCACACTGACCTCATCAAGCGCGGCAAGGTGCTAACCCCGGAGGAATTCGGTCACAAGGTATTTCTCGCCGAGAGCGAACAAGGCTTGATTACGCAATACGAGGTGCTGGTGGGAAATCCGCACGATCAAGATCATGTGGAAGCTTCACTCCAGCACCACCGGGCCACCTTCGGCCATGCTCCCCATTGCTATGCGGCCGATCGTGGTTTCCAAAGCCCCGACAACGAAAAGGCCTGCCACCGCCATGGAGTCAAGGAGGTTTGCCTTCCGCAATGTGGCGGGCAGAAAACTCCCCAGCGCGCCGCTTACGAGAAATCTCCAAAGTTCAAACAAGCCCAGCGCTTTCGCGCCGGCATTGAGGGACGCATTTCTGTCCTCTTCCGTGGCCGCGGCATGAAGCGTTGTCGCGCCAAAGGTCGAGAACGTTTTGAGGTATTCGTGGGAGCCGCAGTCTTGGCTAACAATCTCTTGCGGATCGCCGCCTTACTCGAGAGCCGGACGAAAGAGCCAAAGAAGTCCTCTCGCAAAACCAAAGCCGCCTAACCAACCTGCCCTACGTCTACGTGCCTTCTATGGCTGTTCACCCACGCAACATTCCGCACTGGTAAGTCTTGCATACCGCCTCGACTGCTCTACACCTGTGCTGGCGCACACCCTTCAGTATTACAATTGCCCGTTGCCACCGCGCTTTCACTTTGTCTTACTGTCAAAAATAGCTTTTTTGCAGCACAAACTAGCTAGCTAGGAACCCCGAAGAACGTGCCTTTTGCTGATAACAGCAAGGGGAAGCGCCGGGTATCATTCAGGTGAGGGTACACCCACGCGGGCAAAGTCAGCAGTGGGAACTTCCTGCCTGTTGCCGGAGCCTTACCAGCAACACCCACCAGTTTTCCCCGGAGGGCAGCCCGCCTCCGGGAGGTAGATGATCTTCACCTTTTGCGCTGGGTTTGAAAGCCGCCAGTCGTTAATTCCGCCCTATTTCTGGCCGTCGGCTTCACTTTCCTTATACATATACTTGATGCTGGGCTTGTAGATGAGCAAATTGGACGCCCCAGTGCGGTTCAGCTTCAGGCAGTACTTGTCGTACCACTCGATGATGCCGTGAATCTCTTCCCCGTCGTGCAGCACCAGGACCATCGGCGTCCGCGCCTGCATCTGCTTCTGATAATAAAAGTTTTCGGCGTGGGTCTGTTCGGGTGGCGCCGCCTTTTTCCCGTTCATGGGGCGGTCGGACCGATCGCGGCGGTCCCCGTCGTGGCGCGGATGATCGTTGCGCTTGAAACCGGGATGGATGAGCTTGCGATTGGCAAAGGCTTCGGGGTCGTGCGCTCGACCCACGACAGTGGAGTCCATGGAATCTTTCATGGTTGTGCTCCTGTGGTATGCACACCAGTCTCTCGGCGCGCCAACTCAACGTGAAAGACGATGTGGCGAACCGGCAACACTTCGGCTTCAATCGCCTAGGGCTGTTCCAAGGTGTGAACTTGGGCATTACCCTAACACAGGCTAACCCGCAAGACAATGGATTCCGCGATGCTACTTTCGTGTTAGCCCGATTTGCAAGGATTATCGCTCCAGCGAGGTCGCAAAGGCATCAAGGGATAGAGAGCGAAGCAGGTTCCTGCGCATTCCGCTCTCGACCTCGCCGAGGCGTCTGGCCGCGCTGACCATCCAGTGAAAATCAGCTGCCGCGGCCAGCGTCGCCAGCTTCGCCTGAATATCATGATTGCACACGAACTCCGGTGTGCCGGACTTCAGGAACAGCAGGTCTTCCAGTAGTGAATACAACAGACGAATGAGCTGTTCCGTCTTCGCTTTGCCCTCCGCACCCGAACGGTAGGCGTCGGTGATACGGAACAGCGCGCTGTGGTCCTGGGTTCCTATGACGGTGCCAAGCAAGGTCAGGGCATCCTGACGCGCCGCCAGATAGCCAGGGAGATCGAAGGTACGTGCTCTGCCGAGTGCGCCGCCGCAGATGCTTGCCACCAGCTCCCGTTCTCGGGGCTTCCATTCCGGATGAACTCGGGCGAGAAACGGCTCGACTTGGGCCGCTGGAACTGGCGCCAGCCGCAGGTGCATGCAGCGCGAGCGAATGGTCGGCAGTAGCGCCCCGGGATTGTCGCTGAGCAACATCAGCATAGCAAACTCAGGCGGCTCCTCCAGCACCTTGAGCAGCGAGTTTGCCGCCTCCTTCATGAAGGTAGCGTTGCTGAAGATATAAACTCGCATACGCCCCTCGGCCGGCTTGTAATAGATCTCCTGAATGACGTACCGCACTTGGTCCACCTTGACCAGCATCTGGGGGGGATCAGGTGGGATGATGAGCACGTCGGGATGGGTTTGCACAAAGATGCGTGTCTCGCGCTTGTCAGCATCGCGAAGGTTTTCGCGCGCTTCCACAGCTTCGGCAAAGCGCTCTTCCAGGGCGTCGGCTTCGGTGATACGAAGGCAGTTTGCGCACTGACCACAAAAGTCCGGCAGCCCATCGCTGACCGGCTGATTAAGACAGTTCACCGCTTTTGCCAGCATCTGGCTTAGCATGAACTTGCCCGACCCCTGGCGGCCGGAGAGGATTAGGGCAGGGGGAAAGCGCTTTCTGGCTAGCATCTCGCGCAGGGCGCGAACCACATCCGCATTGCCCACAAAATCAGAAAGCGGCATGGCGGTTTCCTTCAGCGCGATCTGCCATCAGCCTCTCGCGCACGACACGCACAATCTCGCGATGTACCACCTCTACCGGAGGCCGTGCGTCCACCATCACCACGCGCTTCGGCTCGTGGCGGGCAATCTCCAGGAATGCATCGTACACCCGCATGAAGAAAGCATGGTTTTCCTTCTCAAACCGGTTTTCGTCCGCGTCCTCGTTTACGGCGATGGCCTGGTTGCGTCGGCGCGCCCGGGCCACGCTGGAGCTCACTTCCGTGTCCATCAAAATGGTAAGATCGGGCCACAAACCTCGACACAGCACCTGGTGCACTTGCAGCACAGCTTCGCTGCCGAGCTGACGACCCGCACCCTGGTAGGCCACAGTGGAGTC
>CAZDYZ010000080.1:0-2962 GCA_964509525.1 uncultured Acidobacteriaceae bacterium | reverse complement strand
GTCCCAAAGAAACTTCAGCTAAGGCCAGCGGACCCTGGCCGTTTGCTCGTGAAATGAACTTGCATTGTGAAGACTGCTTCGGGACCTGTGGCATCCCCTACCTACCCCAAGGAAGAGGGAAGAACGCAGGGCAGAGACTATTCTCAGGTCCACATGGGTGTCAAGCCAAAAGGTATGACCGTCCTCCTGTTCGAGTGTTGAACACTTGACAGGTCAACCTTGGTCGGGGCAACATGCCTCGTCCTCGCTTGGTCATGTTTATGGATCACACTCAAATTAACCGCCTTTCCATCGCTGACCAAGTCGCCTCTATCCTCCGCCAGCGGATATTGGACGGTGAGTTGCCTCCTGGCGCCCAGCTTCAGGAAATTCCCGTAGCCGCTTCTCTGGGGGTTTCCCGCAACACTGTTCGCGAAGCCACACGCATCCTTTCGCTGGAAGGCCTGCTGAAGCGCAGTGCCCATCGCGGCGTCAAAGTCGTGCAACTCTCTTTACAGGACATCGAGGAGATCTATCAGCTTCGCTACCTGCTAGAGATTCCCTCCGTTCTTGCGGCCAAGCCCGGGGATGTAGACGTTCTTTCGGAAATGCATGAGGCTTTCGAGGGGTACGCCAAAGCGGCGAAGGAGGTGGACTGGGTTCGCGCCGTCCGATACGACTTGCATTTCCATTCCTTGCTGATCCGCTTTCAGCGCAATCGCCGGCTGGAATCGTTCTACCAAAAGCTTATTGGTGAACTCCGCATGGGGATGGTTCTTGTCGACCGCTTGCATGACGATCCGGGCCGCTTGGTGCCCACACACCGCCGCATCTACGAGTTGCTGACCGCCAGCCAGTTGCAGGAGTGTGCCGACACTCTGTTGCAGCATCTGCGCGATTCGGAGTCCCGGCTGATTCACATTATGGACGAGCAATCCGCGAGGCGGCGCGTTAGGTCCTCTCAGGGGTGAAAGCACCGCCCATCAAGCTGTAACTGGCCTCACTATGTTGGTAGGGAGCCTCAGTTGCCGTTGAACTGCCGTCACGCGGTTGCAGGTAAACAGATCAATGCTCCATCTGGTGATAGATGGATTCGGCGTTGTCGGCGAAAGTGGCCTGGAATTGAGGATACTGCCGAAAGTCTGAGTACTTCTTCATATCGATTTGTTGAAGGACCTGCGCAACAGTTGCACCTGAATGGAATAGCCGGTCCACCTGCGCATAAAGGTCTCCCAGATAATCGCGAAAGCGCCTGAAGTCTTCGCGCGGGCCGACTTCAAAGTGTCCCGGCACAAAATGATCAGCGGGCAGCGACAGAATTGTGTCGAGAGTGCGAATCCAATTGGCAACGCTGCCCTGATCCATGGCAGGCGACGAGCGGCCCATGTAGAGATCGCCAGCGGCGACAGAGCGCTGATTTGGGAAAAAAACGTAGACATCGCCCATGGTGTGGCCCGGCCCCGGCGCGATCACTTCGACCGGGTCATCGTCGAGATATACGGTCAATCGCTGGCCAAAGGTCACGGAGGCAGCTTGGAAAGCGAACTGGGGCGCATTCGCGGCACCTTCCGCAGGCTTTCGTTTGCTGAACTGCGCGACCAATTCCAGAGTGCGCTCTCGTGTGAACGACGAACTAATAACATTGGCGTCGGGGCCGACGACAGCGTTGGCGCCCTGGTGATCGGGATGGTAGTGCGTATTGATGATGAAGCGCACGGGGAGCTGCGAAAGTTTGCGGATCTCGGCGAGCAGCTTGCGGCCTTCGACAGCGTCGAGGCCAGTATCGACGACCAGAATGCCGTGCTGCCCAATCAAGAAGGTGCAATTCGCACTGTGGTCGTTGTCGCTGACATAGGCGTAGAGATTTCGGCCCAGCGGCTGGACTTGCGGCGCGGCGACAGCGCTTAGTGCAGCTGCAAACAGAAGGGCCGCGAGAGAAATGATGCGTCGAAGCATCAACAAGCGTTTCCCAGTTCTCAGAAGCTGAATTTTAGCCCAAATTGAATCAGCCGCGGCCCGCCCGAACCCAGGCCGACGTTATTCTGCGCGACGTCGGGCGTCTGCGAAATCACGCCGAAATTGGGCGCCGACTCGATATTTCCCGGCAGCGCGAAATTGGGATGATTGAAGATATTGAAGAACTCCGCGCGAAACTCGAGATTTGCGGTTTCCGAGATGCGCGTGTTTTTCATCAATGCGAAGTCAACATTCTTGAAAGGAGGACCGTTGACGATGTTTCGCCCTGCGTTGCCGAAGGTGAGAGGCTGATTGGGTGTAAACGCGGCGGTGTTGAACCATTGATCGACCGTGTGAGGGCCGGAGTTGGGATTGCCGATGAGGTCGGGGCGATCATTGCCGAGTCCCGTGCCACTGTTGCCTAGGCCGGTCAAGACAGAGAGAGGTTGGCCTGTTTGCAGCGTGAGAATGCCGGTAGTTTGCCAGCCATCGGCGATGGCGTGTGGCATCGCGGAGACAAGATGGCGCAAGGACGGGATTTGGTAAACGTAGTTGGCGACGAAGCGGTGGCGAATGTCGAAGTCGGAAAGACCACGCTCGGCGCGAGTGTCGTAGTTGTCTTGCGGGAAAATCGTGGTGCCGTTGGCGCCAGAACCGTAGAACACGGAGGCCCCATCAATCGATTTGGCAAAGGTGTAGGCGACGCCGAAGGTCAGGCCGTGGCCCGCGCGCTTGTTCAGCTTTGTCTGCAATGCGTTGTAACCCGAACTCACAGAGTTTTCCGCCTGGAAAATTTGCGCGTAGCCGAAGTAGGGAACGCGGGCGATGCTGGGAATCGCTGCAGGACCTTGCGAATCGAGGAATTGAGCGACCGGCGCTGGAATGCCCATCAGTTCCATGCGCGTGATGACATCCGGCGTCAGCGCATTGATCTGCGCCTGGGTGATATAGGCCTGATCGATTTGGCGGAAGCGCGGCAAGTGCGTTCCCGTCGAGCCGACGTAGCCGATTTCAAAAAGCATCTGGC
>CAZDYZ010000079.1:0-1903 GCA_964509525.1 uncultured Acidobacteriaceae bacterium | reverse complement strand
TCGTCGGGATGCCGGAACTTGAAGACAATTTCCGGATCACCTACGGGAAAGCCATCCACGTAAGAAATACGCCGCCGCAGGATAAAGGCATTGTTGTAAAGGCGGAAATCGGGGGTGTCGCCGAAAACGATCTCCCGGACTTGAGGTCTTAACCCGGCCTCACGGTCCTCGATGAAACCAACCCCGACTTTCTTGGCAGTTCGCTGTACGAGCTTGCCGAAGTCGCGGAAAGCCTGCACCGAGGTGAAGCGGTCCGGCTTTAAGATGAGTTTGGCCTCCAGATATTGCACGCGATCAAGAGGTGTACCGTCAGTGTAAGATGGTCCGGCTACGGCGATCCCTGAAACCGGCTGCGCTGATGCCTTGGTGGCTTTACCATCTTTGTTCTTCTTGGATTTGTCCTTCTCCTTTTTCTTCGACACTTCATTCCTCCGGTTCGTGCAGGCAGTATGAGACGGCTGGTTACGACCATCACCGACGCCGAATCCTGGCACCGCAAGCTGTTGATTAGCGTCGTCTAGCGGGGGGAGTAAGCTGGTAGTAGCCTCAACCTTACGTCTTTACCAGCGAGAGTGTACACATCGGGACTGACGGGCACAACTAGGAATTTTGCTAGTGGCCTTCCCGTAGAACCCTGCACTAGTGGTTAGCAGGGCTTTCCACGTTCTGTGGAGCACACTGTCAGTTCGGGGGAGTCCATAATGCCAATGTCTGCGGGCACGAGCGCCTGGTCATGCGTGCTCTCCTAGCCACCGGCTATGGCCGCTATGATGACAAACGGTTCCGCGCCCGAAGCAACCGAGTCGGGCAGAGGAGCGTCGGGCGCCTCAAGTGACAGATCCTCCTCGCAGGCGAAGAATCGCAAGAACGGCCTGCGTTCTTGCTTGACATAGTCACGAATAGTGCCGCGAAGCATCGGATAGCGCTCTTCGAGCTGGTCGAGTACCGAACGCTGTGTGGGCTGGCCTGTAATGTCGAGCTCCACTTCGCCGCTAACACGCGCCAGTGCTCGCAGGTGCGGTGGCAGCAGCACGCGGATCATGGCAATGTCTGGACCTCGACAGAGAGCACAGCCGGAAGGTCGCGGACAATCGGAGCCCAGCTCTCTCCGGCGTCAGACGATGCGTACACCTGTCCTCCGGTAGTGCCGAAATATACACCACAGGACTCGAGCGAGTCGACGGCGATGGCGTCGCGCAGCACATTGACATAGCAGTTGCTCTGCGGCAGGCCTTTGGTAAGCGCCTCCCATTCATTTCCACCCGTACGGCTGCGATACACCCGCAGTTTTCCATCGGGCGGATAGTGCTCCCCATCACTCTTGATCGGAACGACGTAGATGGTGTCAGGGTCGTGTGCATGAACGTCGATCACGAAGCCGAAATCGCTGGGCAAGTTCCCACTCACCTCGTGCCATGAATCACCGCCATCGTCGCTGCGCATAACATCCCAGTGCTTCTGCATAAAGAGCACGCCCGGGCGGGTGGCATTCATGGCGATGTGGTGAACGCAGTGCCCCACTTCAGCGTCCTGGTCCGGGAGGAACTGCGACCTCAGCCCACGGTTAATCGGTTTCCAGGTCTGGCCGCCGTCGTCGGTGCGGAAAGCGCCGGCGGCCGAAATGGCGATGTAGATGCGTCCTGGGTCTTTCGTATCCTGAATGATCGTGTGCAGGCACATCCCCCCCGCCCCGGGCTGCCACTTGGGTCCCGTGCCATGGCCGCGCAGTCCGGCGAGTTCGTGCCAGCTCCGCGCGGCGTCCGTGGAGCGAAAGATGGCCGCGTCCTCGACTCCCGCGTAGACCGTGTCCGGATCGGTCAGCGACGGCTCGAGATGCCAGACGCGCTTGAATTCCCAAGGGTGTTGCGTCCCGTCGTAGAACTGGTGCGTGGTAAGCGGCTTG
>CAZDYZ010000078.1:0-1745 GCA_964509525.1 uncultured Acidobacteriaceae bacterium | reverse complement strand
TCCTCAGGCTCTGAGTATTTCACCTTTCGGCGCCAATCCTGAAGCGCTTGGGACAAGTGGTCATCCAGAGGAACGGGCTTCTGGGAAGCCTCGGTTTTGCAGGGTCCAACCACTTGGTTAACGATCGAGCGCGTCACCCTCATTTCGCCTTTCACGAAATCGATGTCTTTCCATTTGAGCGCAAACAACTCGCTCATTCGCAAGCCTGTACCCGCGGCCAGCAGCACCAGCGTTCGTTCCCGCGCATTCAGCGCCGCGACGAGCCGTCGGATTTCATCGACGCTCAGCACTTCCGGGAAGGTCCGGCGTTTGGCACTCTGACGAACGAGGCTGATGGGATTCCGGTCAAAGAGATCGTATCTTCGCGCATGGTTGAAAAGCACACTCATGATGTTACGGATCTTGGCGCGGGTACCTCTTGCCAGTGGCAGCTTTCTCAGCCAGCACTCCACTTCGATAGCTCTTATGTTCGAAAGGGTGTTGGAGCCCCAGCGGGGCACGATCCACTTCCGCATATACCCCAGATAGGTTGCTTTTGTCGAATAGGTCTTCCATTCGTGGTCGGGAACAAGTTCACGCTGCTTGTAATGCTCGATGAGTTGCCGGACGGTCAACAGCCTTTTTCTCAACTGGCAGTCTTGACTTTTGATCTCGCGTCTAAGTGCGACGATCGCCCGGGTCGCAGCAGCTTCATTCTTAAATTGGTCGATGGTCCCCACCACGATTCGCCGGTGCACCCGCCGCCCATCTGGTCCCGGTTCTCTCCATCGAAATGCCCAAACGTCCGGGCCCCTTCGACGTGGTACCTGCCTCAAGCTCCCATGTTGCATTGACCCTCCTTTACCCCCTCGCTTGTCGGCTTGCGGAGCGCTCACCGACCCTCGAATCGTTGTCGCGACAGGAGTCAGTGAGATTATTGCCAAAAGGAGGTCAGCGGATCGTAAGGTGGGGGCCATCAGCGAGATGGACTCGATGTGTTCATCCGGCCGAACCTGTTTGGTGGGGATGGTAACGAAGGGAAGATGCGTTCGTCAGCCGGGGCTTTCCTCGCCGATCCTGGGCACAAACAGGGGCACAAATCAGGGACGTAGATTGGTCACTTATCCAAGGTTTCGGCGGGGGTTATCGCTTTCCTGCGGCGAGACCAGAACAAGATCTTGTCCGGGAAGGGTACTCGGGCGCGGACATAGCTGAGTTCTGGCGGTTCATTCGACGGCCAGACCACGCCGTCCGCAGTGCAGCTCACGGACAGATTCATGCGTCATGATGATGGGTCTCCTGGCTTTGGAAATTGGGGAGAGGGTGTCACTGGCTTCCCCCTCAGCAGGACTCCGTCAAAACCCGCATAAACGCTGGTCCCCGAACCCTCCTGTGTGCCAGTTGTGTGCGGCGTCAAGTTCCATGGCCCAACGGCAGGCATAAAGACTGCGCTCAACTCAAGGGCTGTATTTCCACAGTCAGCAGACACTGGGCGAAAACGGGTGAGCTATTTCTTTCTGGATACGTGCGAGATATTTGCCGGATCGATGGTGGGAAGGGCTGTTCGCCTCGACCTCGGCACTCAAGCCGGTCAACTTCCCATTAACAGCCTTCAGTTCAATAAGGCTAATTCCACTCAGGAGTGCAAGATCCTCTCGGCACCAAAAGTGGCTCGCGCCAACAAGCGGGTGTAGCCGAATATGTGACGGCTGGCGCGAGGCGCCTCACTCTGCCTAAAGGCGTGTCGCGAATGAGTATTTCTGGCT
>CAZDYZ010000077.1:0-15658 GCA_964509525.1 uncultured Acidobacteriaceae bacterium | reverse complement strand
GCACATCCACACGCACGTGCGCGAAGACACTATCAGCCTGTACGGCTTCCTGCGTGCGGAAGAGAAGCGGCTCTTCGAGAAGCTGATCACGGTGAGTGGCATCGGACCCAAGCTGGCAATAACAATCCTGAGTGGCATGGCGACCACTGACATGGTGAGCGCGATCCGAAGCAACGACTTTGCACGGCTGACGAAGATTCCCGGCATCGGCCGCAAGACTGCCGAACGCATGTGCGTCGAGCTGCGTGACAAGCTGGAAGGCTTCGGTGCAACGCAGCCAGTAGTATCGCATTCGGCAATGGAAGAGGACGTGATCTCAGCCCTGACCAATCTGGGCTTCCTGCGCTCGCAAGCAGAGAAAAGTGTCGACCGCGCCGTCCAATCCGTCGGGCGGGAAAACTTCGATGCCATCTTTCGCTCGGCTCTGGGAGCGCTCTCCAAGTAACCGGTATCGCGCAATAGCCATTGGATGACAATGAATCCTCATTCTTCTTGGTTGGTTGTGGACGGTGTAGCTATTTGCCGATGCAAAATGAACTAAAAATCAAGTTCAGGATGTCGTCAGCAGTGGTAGCACCAGTAATGCCATCCAGAGCGCGCAGGGCATTGTAGAGGTCCAAGAGAACCATTTCATGCGGCGTCTTCAGTGGTGTGGCTGCAACCGCGTGATCGAGAGCTGTGATAGCGTCTTCCACCAGCTTCCGCTGTCTCACGTTGGTGAGGAAGCCACCCTCCAGCTGCCCCAAAGCGTCGCCACCTACCTTCTGGAGAACCATGGCGCGCAACTCCTCGATGCCGTCGCCGTTCAACGCCGAGGTAAAGACCGCAGATGGCAGCTCATCGTTCGCAATCCGGCGAGCATCGTCCGACAGTAGATCACTTTTGTTGCACACCACAATACGTGCTCGGTCTTTCGTCTTATCCAGAAGTTCGCAATCCGACCTTAAGTTGCCGTTAGAGAACTCTGACGCATCCAGCACAATTAGCCCGATGTCGGCATCGGCCAGAGCCTCTATGGATTTGCGAACACCAATGCTCTCGGCTTCATCGAGCGCTGTGCGAATGCCCGCAGTGTCCACCAGGCGTACGGGAATTCCGCCGATGGAAACAGTCTCCGTCACCAGATCACGTGTGGTTCCAGGCGTGGCAGTTACGATCGCGCGCTCGTGCTCGACGAGACGGTTGAACAGGCTCGACTTGCCGACGTTGGGCCGCCCCACGATGGCCAGCGTCATTCCTTCATGCACAACTTTTCCGAAGCCGAAGCTGGCCAGCAGTTCTTGCAGCGGTGCACAAACCGCCGCCATGTGCGACAGGATCTCCTCGTCCGGCATCAGCGGCACATCGTCTTCGGCGAAGTCCACGCCCGCTTCAAGAGCAGCGACCAATTCCATCAGCTTCTCCTTCGCAGGCTGGACGCGCTTCGAGAGAGCGCCTTCCAGTTGGCGGGCGGCAACCTGCGCCTGATAGAGCGTTTGCGATTCGATCAGATCGCGCACCGCCTCTGCCTGCGTGAGATCAATGCGGCCGTTCAGAAAGGCGCGCATCGTGAACTCTCCGGGTTCAGCGAGCCGGGCGCCACTAGTAATCGCCATTTCTAGGACATGATGGAGAACAACCGGCGAGCCGTGACACGAAATCTCGACCACATCATCTGTCGTATAGGAGTGCGGTTTGGCGAAGAAGGTGACGACGACCTCGTCGATGCGCTCGCCGGTGGCGGGCTCGATCAGTTCGCCGATGTTCACCCGCCCGACTTCCAGGTCTTGTCCATGGGCAAGGCGTAGCATTGGACCCGCGATGCCGCGTGCGTCGGCGCCTGATATGCGGACCACCCCAATTCCACCCCGTCCGGGCGGTGTAGCGACAGCAACGATGGTGTCGTCGAGGTGCACCAGAGGCACAGCACGGCTGGGCCGCACGCAAAAGAGCGGCATTCCTGGATCTCATACGATGGGTGCCGCTAAACAACCACATTGCAGGAGGCGAGGAACGCCCACGAAACAGTTTATCGCGAAGCGTAGCAGGCGAGCTCGGGAATGACTGTAACCCAATCTAGCCTGTCGGCTATGCTGCCCCAGGTGTCCTGGCTCCAACTGTCTCCCTTAGGACTGGCTGGAATGAGTTGGGGAGGCGACTTTACCCCTCAGCGCTGCTGCCATCGCGAGAGGCAGCCGTTGCTCCAAATGATCAATCTCCGAGGGCAACGAAATCGCATTCGCTCGCCCAAATCACCAGTCACAAGCAACTGTCACTCCGCTCACCAGGCCGCATGAAATCTGCATCGGCGCGCGGGGTCCCCCTCTGCCCCGCATCAGCGTCTCCGCGAAACGCGTGGCGGAGGTGGCACGCCTTTATAGTCCCTGGGATAAACCACTACATGACGCTGGGCGGCCTCACCATCGCTCTCGGTGCGCAGGTCAGGGAAGTCACGCAATGCCAGATGCACGATGCGACGCTCCCGCGATGACATAGGTGCAAACGCATAGGGCATAGCACTCTTGCGCACGCGATCGGCCGCGACATCGGCAGCAAGTCGCAACTCCTGCAATCGCGATGAGCGGAAATTCTGACAGTCGAAGCTGATCTTCTCATGCTCGTCGGGGGCAAGGCGGAGCATCTCAAGCGCTACGTGCTCGAAGGCACGCAGCAGCTCTCCGCCATTTTCCAGCACGAGTGCACTATCAGACCCGGACAGTTCCACAAGGATTTCCGGCTGCTCCCACTCGCGATCACTACTCAGAGGAGGGTCAACCGTAATCTTGTAACGTAAGTAGAAATCTCCTGCCCTGATAACCGCATCTAACAAAGCGCTGATCTTCTTGGCAGCCGCGATTTTGTCGTAAATAGCCATAGACGCTACTTGCTTGCCCTCTTCCTCGCGCGCTTTTCAGCTTCGGCACGCATCTCGCGACCCAAGCTGCTTCGGTTCATGACGTACTGTTGAATAAACGCGATGATATTTCCCACTACCCAATACACGCTCAGTCCCGACGGTAGTGAGTAGCTGAAGAAGCCGATCATCAACGGCATCATCAATGTCATCATCTGTTGCTGCTTGGGATCCATGCCTGAGCTGGGCGTCATCTTCTGTACCAGATAGGTGCTGATGACAATTACCACCGGCATGATGAACAGCTTGTCAGGCGACGATAGGTCGTGCAGCCACAAGAAAGGCGCCTGGCGAAGCTCGATCGCGTTCCCCAACATGGAATAGAACGCAAACAGGAACGGCATCTGAATGATTAGCGGAACGCAACCGCCAGCGGGGTTGACGCGTTCGCGCTTGTAAAGCTCCGCAATCTCCGCGTTCATCTCCTGGCGCTTGGGATCGCGCATAGAGTACTTCTTGTACCTCTCCTGGATCGCCTTCATTTGTGGCTGAAGTTTCTGCATGCGTAGCGCCGACTTCATGCTGGCGATGCGCAGCGGTAACAGAACCAGGTTGATAACGACAGTCAGAATGATAATGGCCACGCCCCAGTTGCTAACCATGTGCTCGTGTGTCCATTTCAGCCACAGGAAGAGCGGGCGGGCAATCACACTGAAGAATCCAAAGTCCACTACGTTGCGGAGGTCAGGACCGTTCATCTGTCCCGGGGCCGTGTTGGAACGTATCGACTCCAGTACCTCGAGCGCCTTCGGACCAACGAACAACCGTTCTCGCGTCACGCCAATCGTGTCGCCGACTGCTACGCCCAGCACCTCATAGCGGTTCATGCTGTTCGGGTCCGGCCGTCTGGAATCTTTCGGAACGCTGATAGATTCGTGCAAGGTCACCATCGCCGCTGTGTCAGGATTGTCGGGCAAGAAAATGGCGGCGAAGAACTGGTCCTGCACACCGGACCAACTGAACGGGCCACGCAGGGTGTTGCCGTTGCTCACTTTCTTGGCTGCAAGCCGCTCCACCTTACCGTCGGCCATGTAGTCGACGCGCGCCGATGCATACAAGGGACCCGTGGTCTGGTCGCCGAAGCCCGCTGGCCATGTCGGATAGGCCAGCACTGACCTTCCGTTCTGGGTGACTTCGGTATCGATTCCGATGACGTAAGTGTCCCCGAATTCGTAAGCCTTGCGGACCGTAACGTCACCATCCGCATATTCGTAGGTAAGTCTGCCTGGAGAGCTGACATTGCCATTCGGAACCACCACATAAAGAACCGAGTTGATCTGGTTGCGCAGGCTCTGGTCATACGTATAGAGGCTGAGTGGGAAGCCAAACTTCGTGGCGTCTTTGTTCACCAGGTCGAGGGGGCTTCCGTCTTCATCCTTGTAGTTCTTTAGGATCCAGGACTTCACCTGCGCTCCGCGATTGGTAAAAACGATCCGGTAGAGACTGTTCTCGACGACGGTCTCTATTTCGTTCGTCGCAGACTTGGAAGCCACCAATGCTCTGGGCCCTTTACCTGCCCCCGAAACCTCTGCTGACGATTCTGGGGCAGTAACCGACTTTTCGGGCTTGTTTGCGCTGCGCTGTATGGCTTCCGGTGGAACCGGCCTTTGTTGTTGCGGGTTCGGACGGTTCCGGAACAAAAACACCTGCCCGAGGATGATCGCCGCAAAGGTTATGGCGAACACCAGCAGCATCCGGCGTTCGCCGCCGCCGCCTTCTTGTTGTGGGTTGTGATACTCGGCCAAATTCAGGTTCCGTTTAGCAATGGCGCCCGACAAGTGTGTTGGCACACCGCCGAGCGGTCAGGCTTCCGATTTTCGCTTTTGTCCACAGCCGGACCAAAGTCTTATTGCACCGCAGCACACGTAATTCGCCCCTCGGCCGGTTGTGGCGTCGGGTCTGGGACCCCGCAGGCTCCCGCCCTAGGACTGGTTGGGGTGGAGGATCATATCCGGCGCGGGCAAAAGGATGGCAGCGTAACAAACGACTAGCGGCAAGCAGACTTCCGCGAATCATACCCTGATGTTCGATGGCTTCGATCGCATATTCCGAACAAGTAGGCACGAAACGGCATGCATGTGGCAGCATTGGTGAGATGAATCGCTTGTAACACCGAAGCGCGAATTGGACCGCCTCCTTCATTTCTGTGCCGCTACCCGTGCGCGCTGTGCCGCGAGCCGCAAAGCACGCCCAACTTCCTCCGCCAACTCGGCGAAAGGTAAAGCCAAAACACTCTTCCGCGGATTAAAGACCACGTCCACGGGTTCTTCGCATGACAATAGCCAGACTCTTACCGCCTCCCGCATTCGCCGTCGGATCCGGTTGCGCTCGACCGATGCTCCAAGCAATTTGCTTACCGTAAATCCTACCCGCGGCCCCGTTCCTGCTTTAGGACCGTCACGTCGCAAGTACGAGACTGTCACGTTTCCGGTGGACTGCCGGCGGCCACTCTGATACACCCGCTGGAAGTCGGAGTGCTTCAGGAGACGCTTCGATTTCGGAAACTTACTGTTGGCGGCACTGACGTTTTGAGTCATTCAGCACTCGGCGCCGACCCGCCGAGCTCCAATCCCTCTGCGGTTGAGTCTGGCGGCGGCTCCCGATGATCCTTCTGGAAATGCTGCGATAACGCAGAGCTCAGGCTTCCGGTCTACTCGCGGTGGCCAGCTTTCACTGAGACACGCTTGCGTCCCTTGGCGCGACGACGCGAAAGCACGGCCCGCCCACTCTTGGTCTTCATGCGAGAACGAAATCCGTGCGTCTTTGAGCGGCGACGACGGTTGGGTTGGAATGTGCGCTTGGGCATTGAAAACTGCGCTCCTCACCAGCACAAAATTGAACTGAGTAAACTAAAAGTATATCGGTCAGCGTGCCAGACTGGCAACTTGCGGGCAGTCGGCAGAAGTTTTGCGGCAGCGCACCGCGTTCGTCGTTCGTCGAGAGGCGGTGAGTTCAAACAACGGTGAGCCGATATTGCTCGCAGCCCGCACGGATTACCAATGTAAAGCCCGGCGCGACTTCGGAGGGCAGAGCGTGGAGCAACCGTATCCGCACCTTGGGCTGTGCACCTTCTTCAGGAAGAAGAATCTTCCCCAACTGCCTTTAATCTTCATGGCCTTAGGAGCGCATATTCAGTTTGGCCCTCCACGACTGCACGGTTGTTCTGCAAGTAGCCCCTTAGGCCTGGCCATCTTGTCGGGAGCATCGACGAAAGGCTAACTTCAGACCAGAATGATTTCGCAGACATTCTGCTCCCGTGAGGAGGTCTGATGGTCAAGCGCCATGTTCTTCTCCACTTGCATCCCGCCCCAGGAAAACGGAAACTGTACCTACCATCCGAATGAATCTCGCACTGTTTGGCGGTACCTTCGACCCCATTCATCGCGGACACATCGTCGTGGCCCGTGCCGCTGCCAACAAGTTCCAATTGAAACAGGTCAAGTTCGTTCCGGCTGATATTCCTCCCCACAAACAGAAAATGCCCATCACGTCGTATTACCACCGTTATGCGATGGTTTCGCTGGCTCTGGCTGGGGAGAAAGATTTTGTGCCGTCACTGTTGGAAGCGCCAGATCTTGATCGCGACTACAGTCATCGGCACCCAAGTTATTCGATCGAAACGGTGCGTCGGGTGAAAAAGACCCTTGGCCGGAGCGACCACCTATACTTTCTTATCGGGATGGACGCATTCAAAGATATTGCGCAGTGGTACAGGCCGGAAGAGCTGCTCGGCGAGTGCGATTTCATTGTGGCGGCGCGCCCGGGTTATTCCCTGGCCGATGTCGCTTCATCTCTGCCCGAGCGGCTGCGACCCAACGCCGCTGTAACAAGATTGTTTCGCAGGCAGAAGATGGTAGGGCCTTTGGTTCTTCCGGGCGTCACGCTGCATATGCTGCCCGAAACCCATGAAAACGTATCAGCCTCGCAGATTCGCGCGGCAGTAGACCGCGGGGGCGCTTTGAAGCGGCTTGTGCCCGACCCGGTCGCGGAATACATCAACAAGAAGCATCTCTATCGTGACCGCGCTGAGAAGCGTGAATTTGCGTGAAGGAAACCGAAGCAATTGCATGAAAAGTGAATCGAGGGCGCAGGTCGCCATCGCCGTGCGTGCCTGCCAGGACAAGAAAGCCACGAACATCAGTATCTTGCAGCTGGATGAGCAGGCCAGTGGGTTCACGGACTTTTTTGTTCTGTGCTCGGGGATGAACCCTCGCCAGGTGCAGGCGATCGCCGATGACGTGGAACAGAAGCTCAGCGTCGTTGGCGTGCAACCCCAGCATACCGAGGGCTATGCCCAAGCTGACTGGGTGTTGATGGACTACGTAGATTTTGTTGTGCACATCTTTTCTGAAAGCGCGCGCAAGTTCTACGACCTGGAACGACTATGGACGTCGGCAAGGCGACTGCAGCCTGCCGACCTGAAGGAAACCACTCGCAGGCTTGCGGCAAAGAAGACTGCGTCAAAGCGGCCAGTGCGCGTGAAGAGGGCTGCAAAGGCAGCCCCTAAAACAGGGCCTCGCAAGCACAGTCCGAGCACGCGCAGGCGCAAGAGTAAGTAGCCGGTGAAACTTCGGGTTGCATGGATTGGGAGGACTCGCAGTGCGCCCATCCGGTCGTTGACGGCTGGATATTTGAAACTCCTTTCGCGCTACGCCACCAGTGAAACGCTGGAACTAACGTCGGAAGCAGCCCTGCTCAAACTGGTCGAAAAGACGGCGGCGCGCACCCACCCGGTGCTGGTGTTGCTCGATACGCGCGGCCGACAACTGACCTCGGAAGAGATCGCGAACTTTCTCGAATATCACCAATCGCATGGCACGCAGCTGCTGCTGTTTGCCGTTGGTCCCGCCGATGGCTGGAGTGAAGCAACACGCGCCGTAGCAAGTAACATCCTCTCTTTAGGAAAAATTACCTTGCCCCACGAACTGGCACGCATCGTGCTACTGGAACAGCTGTACCGCGGATTCACCATCCTGAACGGTCATCCGTATCATGTTGGACATTAGCAGAGCCGGACTCGGCTATAGTCGCCTGTGGGAGGAGCATGAAATCCCTATTGCGGATCGTAATCCGCACTTGTATCTTCTTGGCCCTGGCATCACTGGTTCCATGCTGTGACGGGCAAAGGAGCACTCCTGGAGGAAGGTCTGATGGCGCCTTTGCGCCTTTGCAGCAATGGAGGAATGAAATTGTAGGAGGGAATGTTGCAGCTCTGAAAGCGTTGTATAGCGGAAATCCCCCCGCACGCATCGTGACTCCTACGGGTGACACCAACGCCGACTCCGACGTTGCTTTCTGGACCAGCCTCAGGGTGCGTCGTATGAAGTTGGACGTCATTCAATCCGAGTCACCGCAGACTGGAGTCCACCGGGTCGTGTTTCAGGCTGAGATCCGCTCCGGTGCGACTGCGGATGAACACACCGTGTACGTCACCGAGGGACAGCTATGGCTGCTGCAGGGGGAGCAATGGCGGCTGGCGGCAACCCAACGAAGTGATCCAACCCGATTGCAACAGCCGACGTCGACCAGCAAGGTGATCTACGCTCCCGGACTCGATGCCCATGCTGAGATCAAGCAGGCTGTGGCGCTCGCTTCCAAGCAGGACAAACGGGTGCTGGTCGTGTTTGGCGCTAACTGGTGCTATGACTGCCACGTTCTTGACTTGGCATTTCATCGCCCCGATGTGGAAGCCGTGCTGCGGAAAAATTACGAAGTCGTACACGTAGATGTCGGCGAGGGTGACAAGAACCAGGACCTGATGCAGGAGTACCAGGTGCCCATGAAAAAGGGAATACCGGCGATAGCGGTCTTGGACAGCGATGGCAAGCTCGTATACAGCCAAAGGCGGGGCGAGTTCGAGAAGGCACGAGCTCTCGCCCCTGGAGGTGTACTGCAATTTCTAAGTAAGTGGAAGCTGGCCACGCGCTAATGCTGGAACACCAAGTGTTCCAGCACACATCGCGTTCATCACAGCTGCGGCACAAAGTCCGAGGTTCTCAACTTGGTGGTAGGCGTCGCCGCTCGCTGACAGCTCATCTCGTAACCACATGTTGTCGACACTAAACCGCTGAAATAGCCGAAAAGCGCCCAATTCAGTCTCGGTTTTGCCGATTCCGGTTCCGAGGAATGCGTTTCTCTTCCGCCTTGAAAATGCATCGTGAGCGAGGGCGCGATACGAGCCCTCATCAGCGGCGAGATACATCGTCCCTTACCCCAGACATAGAGACGGCTGATCCCACCTTGTTATCTTTGCAGTCTTATCGCCAGGGACGGTTTTTGTCCGCCTGGGATTCGTTTGGCCATATTGTGGTCGGCTCCCGTTTCGAGCAGTTGTCGACAACAGCTCTCGAGCACAAAATCTATCGTCCCTGCTGGACAATTGGACAACACTCGTCTCGGGAAATTACCAGAGCCGAAAAGCTTGACCGGCATTCTAGGTCGCGTAGCCCGTCTTGGCGAAGCCCTTACGGCGTTGATGGCTATAGCGAGCGAGCGCATCTTCAATCACGGGCAGAGCGTGCTGGGAAGCCTGGATTTCGTCGACTTCTACGGCCTTGCCTTCGAGTTGTTTGTAATCGAGAAAGAAGCGGCGGAGCATGTTCAGGCGATGCTCAGGCATCTCGCCAGCCTCTTTGTAGGAGTTGAACTCCGGGTCGTGTGTTGCGACGGCGATGATCTTATGATCTCGTTTCCCCGCATCAATCATCGTCATCAGCCCGATAGCGCGCGCTTGAATCAGCGTCAGAGGCACGACCGTTTCCTGGCATAAGACCAGCACGTCGAGCGGATCGTCGTCTTCAGCCAGGGTCTGAGGAATGAATCCGTAGTTTGCCGGATAGTACACTGCGGAATAGAGCACGCGATCAAGCTTGATGAGCCCGCTCTGCTTGTCCAGTTCGTATTTGACGCTGCTACCGAATGGGATTTCGATTACGGCATAAAACTCCTGCGGGAGATTTTCGCCGGGTGAGATGTCATGCCAGGCGTGAGTCATGAGGGCGCCTTAGACGGAAACCACTGCGACAGGCATTGTAGTGGATTCGAAGCCCCAGAGCCCTCCACTCCCCGGCGCAAGGCGGTTCACCCAGGTGAGGGAGCAAAGGCAAGCAAAAGAGCGGCGCGCCGAAAAACCACAGGATCTAACCGATCCCTGGTCTGTACGTCGCCGACGCTCAGTAGTGGTGTGGCAATTCCTTCTCAGTTTCAACCGAACTGGTCAGCGAGCCTACCAGGTAGCTGACCAGGATTACACACAACACTGCAATCGTTACTGCGTCCATGTGCCTCACCCCGTTGCAACGTCTTCCCACTCAGGTACCCCGTTTGATGCGAAGAATACCGAAAGGTGTGCAACTCTTGTAACACAAAATTGTCCCGGTTGGCACTTCAAATTGATTGTTGCAGCTGGCTTTGCTGGTAACGTTCCCACACCGGCTTCGATCCCGATTCTGCACTTCGTCTCAACGTCCAATCCCTATATGGCGGTTTCCTATGCAGTCACACTGCGATATCACTTGCCAAGAGTAGAATATCGATTCTGTTGTGCGATGCCGCAATTGCCTCGGTAAGACAACGGAGGAGCTATGAATCGCGTTGTTCACTTCGAATTGGGGACTGTGGACCCTGCCCGCGCGGTCGCCTTCTACAGAAATGTCTTTGGATGGGAAGCGCAAAAATGGGGTGCGGAAGAGTACTGGCTGATGAAGACTGGCACTTCGCCGCAGCCCGGCATTGATGGCGCCATCCTGCGTAATAAGGACTCCCAGCCGCGCACCGTAAATTCGATCCAGGTCACGTCAATCGAGGAATACACCGCCAAGATCGAGGAGCACGGCGGCCATGTGGTTGTTCCCAAAATGACAATTCCGACTGTGGGCTACATTGCTTATTGCAAAGATACCGAGGGCAACATATTCGGGATTTATCAGCCCGATCACTCAGCCCAATGATCATGTGGTGGCTTGTGAGGAGGCTTCGCTGACCACGCGAACCAGCATATCGGGGCCGTCAGCGCCCACGACATAGCGGTCCGCCTCGACCTCCGGCCATTCACCGTACAGATGGACCACGTATACCACCTTTGCCGCCGGGTGGCTTTGCCGTAACAGCCGGATAGCTTTTCGCGCGGTGGCAGCTGGTAGTCGATGGCAGATCAGGGCAACGTCGAACTGAGCCGGGCCGGCCGCCTCCTCCAGCGCCTCTTTCTCTGTGCTCAGGGCAAGCACGTTGTGGCCGGCCAATTCCAGGATTCGTTTACGAAACAGAGAGAGTTCCTGGTCGGTGCTCAGGGACAGAATCTTCATTGCTGGTATTCCCCGGTGGATTTGAAGTAGCGTCTTGCGGAAAATGCAAGATTGTCGTCTGCAGCGACGAGCACTGATGATTGTACTGGGCCGGGGCGCTCATGCACGAGCGTATGCTGCTTCCGCGACGGCGCGCCCACGCTAAGGACAGCTCCATCATCGACTTTGCCCCTTCCGGGGGACGCTTTGCATTGCCCAAATCCTTCATTGCCTCTTGAAATCCCGAAAAGCACTGTTTGGCGTTTACCGAACACTTGAGGCCTCGCTAAGCTGGTTCCCGAATTGCTAGTTCAAGCAGGGCACAGGCCAGTATCAAGAACGAGCGCGCAGCATCCCTTTCTTCCTGAAGTTTCTTGAGGATCGTTCTGGAGCGGAACCGCGCTAAGACTTTGCCAGAGGATCACAGCCGGAGCGGGGTGGGGGATTCCGATTACGAGGTCCGCCCCGGCACAAATGGACACCGCCAAGCTCCGTCAGCGTTTCTTGCGTTTCGGGCTGGCTGCGCCACAATAAGAGTTACTGCAAGACAGGCGCCAACTCAAAACTGATGAAGGCGCTTTCCCTCCTCCCATGTACTTGCAACGACATGCGGCAATGGTCACCATCCAAACATAGCTCGCATCCGCATTTCTGCGATCAGCGGGCTATCCGGATGGTCATTGGCTGCTATCCGTTTTGTTAGTCGGAGTTATTTGCTGATGGTGTCAGTAACTACAGCATGGGTGGAAGGTTTCGCTGAAGCCACAGCATTTCCCTTTGAAATAGCCGGATAGCTGAGATTCCGCTCAAGGCTATTGATTTATTTGGTGGCGGCGGCTGGACTCGAACCAGCGACCTACGGATTATGAGACCGTCGCTCTAACCACCTGAGCTACGCCGCCAAACCCTGGATGCGGTAATCCACATCACGCACGAGGCGAGCAAACTCCCTGACCCGCGTACGGGTCGAAATTGGAGCCCGCGCCCAATTAGACGAAGGGCCGGACGCGACCTCGTCCAGCCCAGTTTCGATTCTAGAAGTCGGTTTGTAGGCTGTCAAACTAGAACCGCATCCCGTCCGGGAGCCGAACCTGCCAGCAGCGCCTTGGACTAGCAAGGGCCACAATGAGCGAGAATCTGGTCAGGTGTCAGATCCGCCCCGCCTATCGGTTATCCAAGGGAAAGGTTCTTCTTTCATTTGGTCTTATGGTCCAAGATTCGAGAACACTTGGGGGCTTTATCTGCTTGCTATCTTTACCGGAAGCTTTCCGCAGTCCCGTTCTCAGGCTGTGCCTAGCCGCTTCAGCACATTCTCTCGGAAACCGCGGCTCAGCGTAAGTTTGGTTCCGTCGCGTAACAGGATCGCGTAATCTCCATACAGCGAAGGCCGCAGCGTCTTGATGCGGTCCACGTTTACTAGTGTCGAGCGATGCACGCGCAGGAACTGCCGCGGGCCCAGACGCCCCTCGAGCGCGGTAATCGTCTCACGCAGGATGTGAGTGTTCCCGCCGACATGCAGGCAGACGTAATTGCCCGCCGATTCAGCCCAATCGATCTCACCAGGCTTGAGGCAGACAATCTCTCCGTCGGCTTTGACCACAATGCGCTGCGGCGCATGCTGCCGCGATTCCAGGTCATTCAGCAGATCGAGTACTCGCCGCTGGAACATGCCTTCCGACGGATGTTGCAGCTGCTTGCGGGCGTGGCCGAGCGCTTCCGATAGTCGTTCCTTGCCCACCGGCTTCAGCAGGTAGTCGAGAGCATGAACCTCGAAGGCCTTCATCGCGTAACGGTCATACGCGGTAACGAAGATTGTGAGTGGCATTTGCTCTTTGAGCGCGGTGACCACGCCAAAACCGTCTACTTCCGGCATTTGAATGTCGAGGAAAACCAGGTCTGGCTTCTCGCGTTTGATGAGCCCGATGGCCGACCTCCCGTCACCGCACTCGGCCACCGTCTCCAAATCGGGTTCTTCTTCCAGCAACCTGCGCAGTCGCTCGCGCGCCAGTGTTTCGTCGTCACAAAGCAACAGTCGAATGGGCATAGGTATTATTGACCTCCGGTGAACATTCGCGAAATGGTATGTGGATTTTGACGATGCAACCTCCTCCGGGAGCATCCTCAAGAGTCATCTTTTGGTCGTGATTGTATAGTTGTCGCAATCGGGCCCGCGTGTTTTGCAACCCCACTCCTTCCGGCGGCACAACTCCACTGTAGAAGGTGAGCCCCTGGCCATTGTCGCTGATCTCCATCCACAACTCGTCGAACACCTGCCGCGTCGCGATGCGAATGAAACCAGGCGCACGTCGCGGACTGATCCCGTGGCGGATGGCATTTTCCACCAGCGGTTGCATAAGAAGGTGGGGAACCAGTGCCCCTAGCGTACGGGGTTGAATGTCCATCTCCACTTTCAGTCGATCCTGGAAGCGAGTCTGCTGAATGTCAATGTACTTCTGCAAAAACGTCAGTTCGCGGCTGAGCGGCACTTCATGGACGCCTACCGCATCCAGGGAGAAGCGCAGCAGGTCGGCTAACTGCAACGTCATGTTCTCGGCCGCGAGGCCGTCATTACGAGCCAGCGCCGCGATGGAATTCAGGGTGTTGAACAGGAAGTGGGGCTCAAGCTGGATCTTCAGTACCTCCAGCTGGGCGTGCGCCAGCTGCGCTTCCAGTTGCGACGACTGCAGCTCCCGCTCCTGATACTTGCTGTAGTACGCGAGCGCCTGCGTGATCAGCACGATGTACCAATAGCGTTGGAAGTCCATTAAAGTGCGGGAAAGCGTGTGCGCGAAGAAAGGAACGTGTTTCTCCGGCGTCCATGTAACCACCGGGTCAAGCAGCACAATGACGGCGGCTGCAAGAAAGGTTAGCGCCACACACCCAACCAGATGGACCGGCAACGATTTTGTCCAGCTATTGCGATCGAAGGTGAAACGCCGGGTGAGTTCGTAGACTACTGGCGTCAGCAGCGACCATATAAACGAGACGGTGACGCTCCAGGCGAGCAACTGTCCCCAGCTCTCCGGGCTGCCCATCGAAGCCATATACAGATGTGCTCCCGTTGCGCTCAGCAACGCCAGCACAGTCCAAGAAACGAAACCGATGGCCCAGACCCGGACCCATTTCCACATTGTGAGCTACCTGTTCTGCGTTAAACCCCAGAAAACGAAGACGAGGTACACCGACAAATTGATAGACGTACGGCTGCGACAAAGGTTCCGTAAAAAGTGCATCAGCACGGGTGTTGTCGACGACTTGCAAACCATCTGCAGTGTCCGATTTTGGGCACTGATAACAGTCCGTGCGACAATTGATCGGCCAGCATGCACGAACTCGGTATTGCAACTTCGATTTTGGAATGCGTTCAGGCGGAAGCGCAGCGACATCCTGATGGTCGTATCACTAAAGTGGGCGTAAGAATCGGGGAGCTTTCGGGGGTTGATCGGGAGGCCCTTCAATTTGGCTTCGAAGTTCTGGTGAAGAACACTGAATGGGAGCCGTTAGTGCTGGAATTGGAATATGTTCCACGGATGCAACGCTGTTCGGAATGCTCTCACACATTCGCCATGACCGATTTTGACCCACGGTGCCCGCTGTGTGGTGAGTTTCACACCGAATGCATCAGTGGAGAAGAACTCGATATCGCATATATGGAAGTGGATGGATGAACCGAATCGCCGTCGAGAAGAAGGTCCTCAACGAGAACCAGGTGCTGGCTGAACAGTTACGCGAGCGGTATCGCCGGCTTGGAATTTTGTGTTTGAACTTCATCAGTGCTCCGGGCTCGGGAAAAACCGCTTTGCTGGAGCGCACTCTCGAAAACATGGACAAGGGCAGCCGTATTGCCGTTCTCACTGGCGATCTGCAAACTGAAAACGACGCCAAGCGTTTGGCGAGGTTCGGATTTCCGGTGAGGCAGATTACCACCGGCGGTGTCTGTCATCTCGATGCCAAGATGGTGGGTAAGCATCTGGAAGACTGGAGGCTGGAGGATCTGGACCTGCTGCTCGTCGAAAATGTTGGCAACCTGGTCTGTCCGTCGAGCTATGACCTAGGTGAGGATGCGAAGATTGTGTTGCTGAGTACCACCGAAGGCGAAGACAAACCGCTCAAGTATCCTTCCATCTTCTTCAAGTCGGAATTGATGCTGCTGACCAAGATCGATCTGCTGCCCTATGTCCCGTTTAAAGCGGATCGCGCCCGGGAGAACGCCCGGCGGGTACATCCTGATATGGAGATTATCGATGTCTCCAGTACCACCGGCCAGGGCCTCGATCGCTGGATGGGCTGGCTGGCAGCCCGACAGGAAAAAGCGAAGGGCAAGCCGCAAAGTGTTGGCGTCTAGTCTCATTCAGCATTGCGCCAAACAGTTTTCTTGAGTCTTGCAGTCTGCATGTCCTAACATGAGGAACCAGGCGCGATTTGCACTTTCCATCCTCGGCAAAGAGCGAGGGCCGGGCTATGTTCCGTCAGCCTAGAAACT
>CAZDYZ010000076.1:0-1837 GCA_964509525.1 uncultured Acidobacteriaceae bacterium | reverse complement strand
CGCCATCATCGCGCCTTCCTATGCTGACATTTTCAGTAACAATGCGGGCAACAACGGACTGCTGCTTATCGAGATGGATGAATCAGTCGTACGCAGCATCGCTGCTCGCGCCGAAGAGAAGCGGCCCTATGAGTTAACGATTGACCTCGAGGAGCAGAGAATTACCGACGACTTCGGCCTGTCAGAAGGCTTCGTGGTAGAGGGCTTTCGCCGCCACCGTCTCCTGAACGGGTTGGACGAGATCGGTGTGACATTGACCCACGAAGCAGAGATTGCGGGCTTCGAAAAACGCCACCGCATCTCATTTGCAAGCGGCGCATAGTCGATCCAGCATTTCCCGATTCGTGGTCAGGACTGGGTCAATGGTGTCCCGGTCAGCTTTCAATTGCATATCCGGGCTAGGGCATCAGTAATCCGAGGCAGAGGTAGCAACCTGTACGCCACCTTAGAGCCATGGATATGGGCGCTAAAGACCCGACAATTTTAATAAAACTTTAGTCGCATAAACTGCTTGTCAATAATACAAAAGTGTGCGATAACGGTTAACTTGGGCTATCTGTTGTTGGTACTTGGTCGGGTGAATTGTCAGTAAGGTGCGCGCGAGAAGGGCATTTCATCCTCCCGACGACCGCGATTGGCCCCGACGGTAGCGACTGGATGCATGGCCGTGCATACAATTGGTCCGTTTAATCGAAGCCACGAGATCCTGCAAGCCAGAAGAGCCGCCACCCTTGAGGCGGTCGATAACTCCGTCCTAGACACCCAACGTGAAAATCCACTGAATGGTCCCAGGGAACGACGCTTGGACGCCGCAATGTTTGGCTCCGCGTTCGATCAGATGGTCTGCAACCAGATTTGCCTTGTTTATACGGCGCGAATGCCGTGCCCCGATACCGACCGTAAAGCGGGATTCATGGCATGAGAGCGGCAGTGGGAAGGAAGGTGTCCGGGCGTCCCTCGCCGCCAGGAGAAGCTGAGGTCCGTCCACCGATGAGCGTGAACCAAACATATCAAGCTATGGTCAGGGTGGAAGGTGAAGCAGAATCCTTCAACTTTTCGTAGTGCAAGCCCGATGATTAATAACGTTGGCGTGGTTCGTGGATGCTGCAATTTCGATAACGGTGCAGTCAGAAACTCAAGACTGAGGGATCCCAAAAGTTCCCATCACTGGGTATTGGCATAAGGAGCCAGATGGTAGTGAACGATCGAAGAACAATGGCGAATGTAAAGCACTGCGAGTTTCCAGACCTGGCCACCAGGATCCTTGCCAAGGTTGGCCGATCATGAGTCCGATACCCGGGTTTTGGCAATTTCGCACCTTATCAACGTCCGCGCCTGCTGTACTGCAGGAGGCGGTTGTGATGCAGCTGGCCATGTGCTCGTACTCAAAGTCACCTGGGCCATGGGACGAGCGGATCAAGGAATCTGCTTGAAGTAAACGGATGCCACCGTTTCCCTTAAGCGCAGAACGACTAAAGGCAAAACCGGGCAACTCTCAGAGTGGACATGCTGAACAACACTGATCCTGAGCTGAGTAGGCAACTGCAAGCCACCCACCATCGTATTGCAGATGCTACGCTCGCCGCGTCCTCCTGGGAGGATCTTTTTCGCGCAGTCCATAAAATTGTCGCCGAAACGATGAGGGCGAATAACTTCTGCATTGCTCTCTATGACGAACAGAAGGGTCTTTTGAACTTTCCATATTTCGTGGACGAACGAGAGACGGCTGCGCCATCACCCCAGAGGCCGGGCAAGACAGCGATAGCCTATGTTCTACGCACGGGCAGACCTTTGATCTGTACGCCAACAGGAATTGGGGAGTCGAGTAATCGAAGGG
>CAZDYZ010000075.1:0-2229 GCA_964509525.1 uncultured Acidobacteriaceae bacterium | reverse complement strand
GTCAGACATGCTTCGCGCAGGGAAGTACGCTCCACCCAGATTGTGAGCTCGTTGCGATCAAACTTCGCGCCTGTGACCGCGTCAGCTTTCCACGCCAGCAAACATGTCACCTCAGGACGGTCCTTGAGGTGCCCGAGATCGGTGATCGCCGGCTCCAGCGCCATCTTCAGATCTTCTCCGCCTTGCCCTGCTTGTTCCAGTCGAGCACGCCCTTCTTCCAGACGTACCACAGGCCGGCAAGCAGGATGAGGATGTACACCAGCATCTCCAGGAACCAGAAGAGGCCCAGGCCGTCGGCTTTCAATCCCTGGCCGACGATGGCCCAGGGGTAGAGGAATATGGCCTCCACGTCGAAGAGGATGAACAGCATGGCCACCAGGTAGAACTTGACTGTGAAGCGCTGTTTGGCATCGCCGACCGGCTGCATGCCGCATTCGTACTGCGACATTTTGGCGGGATTGAACTTGTGCTGGCCGATGAAATAGGAGAGCAGAACCATCGCAATAGCCAGAATTGAGGCAATTGCGATGTGGATCAGCAGGGGCAAATATCTTGCAAAATAGAAGTCCGGCATGATGGCGCTATCACTCAGAAAACGCTACGCGTATGCGCGTAAACAATCGAGTCTAGTTACGGTTAGCGCACATTGTCAACCAACGATGAGCGCGATTCACGGAGGCTTTACATTGCTTTCAGCCGCTGGCTGCGTGGCCTTTCTTCACAAGCAATTCCTGCCGCATTTTACGGCATAATCTCAAGGCTGGATGTGCAACGGCGTCAGCTGCCTGGTTTCCACCTCGTGCCATCGCCCCCGCAGCGACGTCAGCGACTGGTGCAGCTTGGGGACTGCCGCCTCGGCTTGCGTTGTCGGGGCAACATCCGCGTCCTGGAACACTGCCAGCAGCTGCAGCAATGAGGCACGAAGGCCTGTTAGGTTGTCTTCCGGCGTGGCGTGTCTCCGCCTGGCCTCGCCGCCTTCCAGTGACTCGAGTGCCTTGCTGGCTTCGTCAATCTTCGCGGCATCGGCGACGCTTGCCTTGGTGCGCATGATCTTGAGCTGGGCACGAGCAGCAATAGATTTCTCGATTACCGGTTCCAGAGCCAGCAGGTCCTGGTACAGCTGTTGCGAGAGATCAAACTGCTTTTGCAAATCAGCAATCGGTGTCTTGACCCGCGGATCCATCTTTACCGTCAACCGCTGGCTGTACTTCTGACCGTCAACCGTGAGCACCACGGTGTAGCCCCCGGGCATAACCCAGGGGGAAGTCGGCGCAGGTACGGTGTTCCAAGGCACTGCAGCAATCGGATATTCCGGCTTGAGTCCCGGGACAGGCGCGTAGTGTAGGTCCCATACAAAGCGATGGAAGCCCGCGACGGCGGCCAAGGGATGGGGCGGTCGCAGCCAATAGGCGGGAATCTCCAGGTGGGGATCGAGCTGGGGAACGGGTTCGGCAGTCGAGTAGCGACGCACCAGCTTGCCGTCGTGGTCGATGATCTCAAGTGTCACCGGGGCACTAGCGGACGACTTGAGATAGTAGTTGAGGATCGCGCCGTCAGGCGGATTTTGTCCCGCAGGCGTATCGGGTGGAAGAGGAGTGTCTGTATTGGTGTTCCAGCGAACCCGCCATGCCGGCTCGGACGCAAACAGGAACGCCGTGCTAGCGATAATCTTGTCGTCCAGCTGCCGCAGGGGAGTGATGTCATCGAGAATCCAGAATCCGCGGCCGTGCGTCGCTACAGCGAGATCATTGTCCTTGATGGTCAGGTCACGCACCGAGGTTGCTGGCATGTTGAGCCGTAGCGAGTGCCACTGATCGCCATCATCAAAGGACACATGCACCCCGCGCTCGGTGCCGGCGAACAATAGACCCCTGCGTTGGGGGTCTTCCCGGACAGCGTTCACATTTTCGCCGTCAGCAATACCGGTGGTGATTTCCGTCCAGCTCTTGCCCTCATCGCGGGTGCGATAGATGTGCGGCCGCAGATCGTCGAGGCGAAGGGTGTTGACCGCCGCGTAGGCGGTGTGCGGATCAAAGTGGCTCGCCTCCAGCAGAGATACCTTTTGCCAGGCCGACAACTGTGGAGGTGTAATGTCGTTCCAATCCGCTCCGCCATCGGTGGTAAGCCAGATCAGGCCATCATCGGTACCAGCCCAAATGCGCTTTGCATCCAGCGGTGATGGGGCCGCGGTATAGATCACACCGCGCTGCTTGGGCTGCGCCGTGGGCT
>CAZDYZ010000074.1:0-4657 GCA_964509525.1 uncultured Acidobacteriaceae bacterium | reverse complement strand
ATCTTCTCGTGTTAATTCCTGCCAAGGTTGCGAAGCAGGGTCTCCTTTCGCTACAGGGAGACAATCGAACATGGTCCTGATTTTCGTGACACTATCGAATATACGATCGCAGGACGATGCATGCGATGCTCGGTCCTTAAGTCGTCGGTAACCGTGATTTGGCCTCGTCGCCTTGGCGAGTAGCCAGAAAACGCCGAGGAATGATCAGTGCTGCAAGCTGCGATCAGCCGAGGCTGCATGACTGACAGTTGCTCGGGAACATGTGTCAATGATATCGCTCTATGGCGGGTTGTGCAGAGGGGCGACCTTGGGCGTCCAATCTCACCAGTCACGACGGATTCTACTTCGTCGCCACCATCAGGCTGGCTGGCCCGGGAATGCGCAGCCGCTTGATCCCGGTAAAGCCTGCTGCTGTCAACCAGGCATCATATTCCGATTCGCTGTAACTTGCACCCGCACGTGTGGCGACCAGCATATTCAACGCAAACAGTGCGCCAAACCGTGGGGCCGTTTTGTCCGGCTCCAGAATGAAGTCCGACACCATCAGCCGACCCCTGGGCGTCAGCACAGCGTGCGCCCGCTTGAATAATCGTTGGTTCTCCTCGGGCGAGAACATGTGGCAGATGGCCGACAGGAGCACGAGATCGTAGTACCCGCTCTCCAGCGTCACCGTCAACATGTCGCCTGCACGGGTACTAATGCGATCAGCGAGCCCGGCTTTGCGAATACGCTTCTGGGTGATCGGCAGCACTTCAGGAAGATCAACGATGTCGACCTGGAGAGCAGGAGCGGCTTTGGCGAATGCGATAGAATACGCGCCCGAACCACCGCCCAGATCGAGCATGTGCTTACAGCCGTTAATCTCAACAGCCTGGACCACGGTGCGGGCCCGCTCGCGAGCGGTATGGTCCATGGCCGCGATGAACGGTGTCACCCAGCCATTGTCGGTGCGCGGAGCGACGCTGGTTCCCGCCCTCACGGCATCGGTCAAGGTCGACCAACGCTTCCAAAGGTTTGCGGTGTGCAGTTGGGCGCAGCGAGCGCTGTCAGGTGTACCATCGACGAAAAACCGGGCTGACAACGTTGTATTGGTATACACGCCCTTATGCTTCTCCAGCAGTTTCAGGCTGACCAAAGCATTCAGCAGCATTTCCGTCCCTCGCACTGCGGTCTGAATCTTCGCCGCGATCTGTTGCGCGGTTCCTCCCGCCGCCACGGCGGTAAAAATATCCAGCTCCAGAGCGGTCAACACTGCGCGGCTGGGCATGAATCCGCGAATCATTTCGTTGACGTCGTCAGGTAGCACACCCGCGGCGTCTTTCGCCTTCAACATCGCCAAATATTTGTTGCGATGATCAAGGATCTCGGCCTTCATCTCCATCGAATCGGTCCGCACCAGACGTGCGACCTGCCGGCCCCCTTGGAAATGCGACGACACAATCTCGGACACGTCGTTGGGCATCACCTTCGTGTACCAAGTGCCGTCCGGATAAACGATCATGACCGGACCGCTGTCGCAAATGCCGAGACAGCCAGAGTTCGAAACCTGGACCTCGTCGGCCAAACCTTTGGCCCCCAGCTCGTCGTGCAGCGCATGCACCACGCGGAGCGAACCCGAAGCCGAGCAGCAGGGAACTCCTTCTGCCTTTTCTTGGGTGCAAACGAAGACGTGATAACGGAACGGCTCCACCACAGACCTCCAGTCAAATACGCCCGGACTGTTACGGATCATATTCCAATTCTTGGCAGGCAGCGGGGAAGTGCAATGCTCACAGCAGTACGTGATCCCGGAGTGAATGAGGATAGATTCGTTTCCAATGACCCCATAGCCACGATGTCGACATTTCAACAAAGTGAACAGCAAAAGCCTAAGAACAATGGCCCACCAACCAGTAACCGTTCAGCGGAGACTTTTCCGATTTGCAGCCATCGGAGCGAGCAGCGTGAGGCTGGAGAAACTCCGGTTACCGTCAAACCTGCTACGACCGTGGGTGTATGGTAACCGCGAAAATTATTCCTGCGTTCATCAAATAGTCATGATCCGGATCATTAATTCATCTTGACACTGCACATACCTGCACTATGATGTTTTAAACATCTCGTGTGGGATTTGTTTCGGGATTCATGGTTAAATGCAGCAAGCCTTCACATCGAACGAGGTGGTAGCGCTGACGGGAATTACCCCGCGCCAGCTCCAGTGGTGGGACGAGAGCGATGTTGTCGTCCCTTCCCGAGAAGGACACAAGCTCATCTATTCGCTCGACGATCTGGCCGAGGTGGCTATCATCTGCGACCTCCGGCAGCGCGGCTTTTCGCTGCAGAAAATCCGGCGGGTGATACGGTTCATACAGAAGGAGCTCGGTAAGCGGCTCGTCGCCACTGTTACCGACGCTTCCGAGTACCACCTGCTGACTGATGGCCGCCGCATTTACCTGGAAGATTCAGCTCGCGCTGTGGTTGATCTGCTGAAAAACGCTCGCCAGCCGATGTTATTCGTGTGCCTGACCGATACTATACAGCGGGTGCTTCACCCCCTCGAGCGCAACAAGGTGGCTCGACGGGGAGATCGGCCGGGCGCCGAGATGAGAACGACGAGCCTCGTGCCCAGCGCAGCAGAAGGTAAACACAAGGGTTCCGTTCGTCATCTTAGCGTACGAGGTCGTATGGCTTCTTAGGTCCTGAAGGAGGGCACATGACCGGAGAACTGAGCATCCTGAGCGAGTGGATCCCCGAACAGATGGAACCTGGAACCATTTTTGTCCTGGAAAACGCCGGTGAAGTTGGCGAGAAAGAAGATCCCTATTGGGCTGTCCTCTCGTGCCCCACGTGCGGGCAGCTCGGGCTCGTCACCCGCAAGCAGATTGCCGGCCTGCTGCCAGTCATCTGCGGCTCGGAAAAGTGTCCCGCCCAGTTCTTCATTCGGGATGAGGAGATCGTGCCGCGCAAACCAAACTAAGGGGCTGTGTCATTCCTCGCCGGAGATCTGGTGCGGCCGGCGGGAAGCTTGGCCGGCGTCCCGCAAGGCCTCCTGTGCCACGATCCCAACCACGATGGTCGAGGAGTGCGGTTGAGCCTGGGACCGATGCACAACAAGTTCCGGGAGCTGGTGCCTCCAGCTTTGCTCACACAGCAAAGCGCGACGAAGCGAACAGCGGACATCTCTGTCCTCCCGGAATTTCTCCGGTTTTCATAGCAATCTTGGCAAGACTTTGTGCCCAACAGGCTCTCCTTCATCGTTGCGTAGGCGGGCTCTCGATTTCCGATTGGTTACCGAAGGGAAGGTTTGCCGGCACCCGAGACTGGCACCTGCTCTACGATCTCGATGCCGAATCCTTCCAGGCCGGCGACCTTACGCGGATGGTTGGTCAGCAGGCGGATACGCCTCAGGTTCAGGTCGGACAATATTTGCGCTCCAATGCCGATCTCGCGCTGGGTTCGCCGCTGGCTTTCCGGCAAGGTTGGCAGACGCTGCTCATGATGAAATTGAATGGTCATGCGCTCGCCGAGCCTCTCGACCGAATAGCCCTTTGAAGTCGAATGCAGGTAGATCAGCGCGCCACGGCCTTCTTCGGCGATGCGATGCATAGCGCCGTCAATCACGTCGTGACATCCGCACCAGCTGGCACCGAAGACGTCGCCCACGAGACAGTGCGAATGCATGCGCACCAGCACTGGCTCGTCACCCGCGTTTTCTACGTCCCCTTGGACCATGGCTATGTGCGAGTCGCCGGTGATCTCCGACTCATAGGCGATCATGCGGAACTCGCCGTAAGCGGTCGGAACTGTGGTCTCGGCCAGCCGCTTGACATAGCGCTCGTGTGCCATGCGATAGCGGATGAGCTCGGCAACGGTCAGCATCTTCATGTCATGCTGGCGGCAGAAATCGGTGAGTTGGGGCACACGCGCCATGGTGCCGTCGTCGTTCATGATTTCGCAGATCACGCCCGCGGGCACTAATCCCGCGAGCCGCGCGAGGTCAACCGATGCTTCAGTCTGGCCAGCGCGCACCAGGACTCCACCCTTGCGAGCGCGAAGCGGGAAGACGTGTCCAGGACGCGCGAGATCATTGGGGCGGGTTGAGGGATCGATGGCAACGCGTATGGTCTCAGCGCGGTCGTAGGCTGAGATGCCCGTGGTCACGCCGTCTTTGGCATCGATGGACTCGGTGAAGGCTGTGCCAAAGTTGGAGGTGTTCTCGGCTGACATCTGACCGAGGCGAAGATATTCCAACCGCTCCTCAGTCATAGCCAGGCACACCAGCCCGCGACCGTATTTGGCCATGAAGTTGATAGCTTCCGGCGTGATCTTTTCTGCGGCCATGGTCAGGTCACCCTCGTTCTCGCGGTCCTCATCGTCGATGACCACGATCATACGGCCACCGCGAATCTCTTCCAGAGCAGTTTCCACGCCGCAGAATGGGAAGTGAACAGACATGATGGACTGTGAAGATTCTAGCAGGCGGTGGGAGTGCACTGTTTTCCAGGCTCTCCTTTCCTCCTTTGCTGAGGGGTGAACTGAGAGCCTGGATAACCCCTTGCCGGTTCTAATTTAGCCCCGCGGACCTCCCTCGAGATAAGAGGGTCAGCGGAACATCATGAAAGGGCGAGTCGACAAGAGAATGCTGCTGGCATCGTCGTGAAAACCGTTCAGGAAATCA
>CAZDYZ010000073.1:0-4563 GCA_964509525.1 uncultured Acidobacteriaceae bacterium | reverse complement strand
AGCAACCCTCTTCCCCGTTCAACAGCTTTCAGGAGTCGAGCCTGTTCGGTCCAGAGTGTCCCGTTGCACGACGGACGTGCTGGGATTCGTTTGTCCCGGAGCAACTGCGATCGTGTCACGAAAGCCTGTTGGTCGCCAATGCAGTGCCCAGCAGTGAACGAGCTTTTACATTTTTTCATTGGTTACGCGAACATCCAGTTGCGATCCCCACGTTCGCAATTCTGCCAGAAGACGATGAGGAATTGCAGCAAACCGCGGCATCTGTCGTTGACGATTTTCTGCTGGCGCCCTTTCGCGCGGATGAACTTCGCCGAAGAGTAACTCGCTTGCTTGGCCCGAAGACTCATTTGCTGGAGGATATTGAGGCGTCCCTGACTGGGGAAATCGGCTTAAACCAATTGCGTGGGCAGGACCCCTCCTTTCTGAGAGTACTTTCGCAGGTTGCCCTATTCGGCCCCAGCGACGCTCCCGTCCTGCTGACAGGCGAAACCGGAACCGGAAAAGAGTTGTGCGCCCGAGTCATGCACCTGCTGAGCAAACGCCAGCAGGGACCTTTCATTCCCGTAGACTGTGGCGCTCTACCGGATCATCTTTTCGAGAACGAAGTCTTCGGTCATGCGCGTGGGGCCTTTACCGATGCGCGCTGCGATCAAAAGGGACTCGTAGCACTCGCCGAACACGGCACCCTTTTCTTAGACGAAATTGATAGTCTCGCCCTGAGCGTGCAAAGTAAAGTCCTGCGACTGCTCCAGGAGCACACCTACCGGCCATTGGGCTCGGAAAACTTCAAGCAGGCTGACCTGAGGATCATTGCGGCCACGAATCGTGACTTGGAAGAGCTGATGCGGCTGAAGCAGTTTCGTACCGACCTGTTCTTCCGCATCAACGTCTTGCGAATCCATCTGCCTGCGTTGCGCGAGCGCCGCTCGGATGTGCGTTTGCTCAGCCGATACTTTGTCGAAGATGTTTGCACGTCCGCCCGAATTCCCAAGAAAGTTTTGTCGCTGGCAGCGATGCAGAAGCTCGAACAGCGGCAATGGCCAGGAAACATTCGCGAACTCTACAACACCATCCACCGAGCGGTGCTGTCATCGCCTGGAACCCAGATCTCAGCGGCAGCCATCGATCAGCTTGCAGCCTTCGATTCTGAGGAGAAGATCGGGCAGGACTTCCGCAGTGCCAAAGTCAATGCCATCGAGAGTTTTGAGCGTGACTACGTGAAGCAGATGATGGAGAAACACGCAGGCAATGTCACTCGAGCGGCGCGCGAGGCTGGCAAGGATCGCCGCGCCTTCGGTCGTCTCGCCAAAAAGTACGGTCTTCATGGCTCTTCCGATTGATGGGACAAGTCGTGCTCAGGCCGGGTACTTTTCGACCCACCACCCACCGGCGCGCTCTTTCTTTTGCAAATCATTGACGTGCACCCACACAGGGCACCGTGTGTGTGGGACGCGGCCGGCCCACCGGCCGACATAGAGTAACATCCCGGTCCATCGTTCTCATCGTTTTCACACCCTCAAGACTATGGCAGCACAAGTGCCTATCAGGATGTATGGGTGGCGCGACGTGCAAAGCGATCGCAGGGATCCGAAGTCCGCAGCCGTCAGGGAAATCTTGAGCTATTTCGTACACAACCCAGATGCGGCGGACAGTCTGACGGAATTGGCACGCTGGCGCTTGATGCAGGAAACGGTGCGCCACACTGTGGAGTCAACCCATGAGGCACTGAACTGGCTGATAGCAGAAGGTTATGTGCGGGAGGAGAAAAGGGTTGGAACCGAACGGATCTTTCAACTTGATCCCGCGCGACGGGCGGACGCGGAGGATTTTCTTCGCAAGTTAGCGGAGGATGAGGACCGGATGTGACGTGTAGCTAAACGCAGCAGATTGCCGTGCAAGATTCGCAAAAGCAGGAGTTGGGATGCCAGACTACCAGGCGGTGTTTGCGGTCGGAGACGCAATCACGAAGTACCTGACGAACAATTATGACGCGGCGGCTACGGGCTACCCGTGCTCCTTCAAGCTGGTCTCAAGCGCCGAGATCGCCAATGAGGACTCGACTGCGCTCGACAAGACGATCGCGATCTATCTGCACCGCATCACGACCGCCGAGTTTTACCGCAACGTGACCGTGCTGCCCAACGATCCCCTGGAGCAGCCGGTGCTCTACCTCGATCTGCACTACCTGATCTCATACTGGGACGCCTCGGCTGAGGGCGCCGAAGCCGAGCAGAAGATTCTGGTCTGGACGATGCAGCAACTGCAGTCGAATCCAATTTTGGATACATCCATTCTTTCGCTCTCATCCGCGGCGCCGGGCTGGGACAAGACCGACACGGTCACCATCATCCCCGCCGACCTGAGCTTGTCGGACATCCTCGACATCTGGGATGGGCTTGGCCCCAAATACCGGCTGACGATCGGCTACGTGGCCCGCGTGGTGCGCGTGGATCGCGCCATCCCCGCCGGCGTGCCGGTGGTGGCGATGCGGTTTGCGATCGAGAACGGAGGCGGATCGTGAGCACCGCGCCCGTGATTATCGAGACCGTCGACCGGCGCGTGCTGGGCGCATTTGTCTGCGTCGATGCCATCACTGGGAGCACGATTACGCCGGCGGTCCCATGCACCGTTCCCCAGAGCTGGACGGTGAAGCCCAATCGCAGCGGCATCTACGTGATCTTCGACGGGCCGGGGTTCGATGCCCAGACCGATGCCTTCATTCCTTCGGGAACCTGGCCCGCGCCGGTAAGCTTTCTGGTCTCGTTGGCCGATTCCTCGCAGCGCTATCTGCCGCGGCAGGCCAGCGTGCATGCGCCGCTGGCGGTACCGACGATTCCGCCGGTCCCTGCGACGCCAACCGGAGTGTTTGCGCCGCAGCAGGTTACGCTCTATCCTTCGGCGGCCGCGCCGATCGGTCCCAACTGGGCCACAATTTACGCATCGGTGACCAATCCGGCAACGGGACAAGGCTTGCCTTGGGCGATGCTCCAAGTGGTCGAAACCAGCGGCAATACCGTCATCGCGACCGGAATGAGCGGGCCGAACGGCGAAGCTCTGCTGGCCGCGATCGGCCTGACTCTGCAAACCAATTCGAGCAGCTCGGGACCGGTGACCGTGTCGACGACCGCGGCCACCGTCACCGCCTACTTCGATCCGACCACGCTCACGCAGCCGGCGGGATGGGTTCCCGATCCCGACGCAATTCTGAACCAGATATCCTCTTCCCCTTCCACGCTCAAGACCGCGAGCCAGGCCGTCGAGCTCAGCTCCGGCCAGCAACAGTTCTTGAGCTTTGCCGTTACCGTGTAACCGGCGAGCAGACCGAGCCGGGCGAGATTCATTGCTTCGAAGCCAGCAGCCAGAAGGAGGAACAACGTGCCAACCTATCAAGCGCCAGGGGTATACGTCGAGGAAGTCAGCTTCAGCGCGCCGACCATCGAGGGCGTGGGTACCACAACCACTGCCTTTGTCGGTCCCACACTGACCGGACCGGTGGGTGGAATGCCCTATGGCGGGCTGCCGGCCAGCGACAACCCCGTGGCAGGCAGTCCCGCCGGCGGCGTGCCGCAGCTGCTCACCAGCTTTGGCGACTTCGAAAACATCTACGGAGGCTATGCGAACCTTAACCTCACCACCTCCGCGCCCAACCCCGCCAAGAACATCAACTACATGGCGATGGCCGTGCAGGCGTTCTTTACCAACGGCGGCTCGGAGCTGTACGTTTCGCGCGTGTTCGCCAACAATCCGGGCTCGGCTGCGGGCACCATCGATCCCGGCATCGCGACCTCGGGTACGGCCAGCAATTCCAATGTGGTGGTTGCAGGCCGCTTCCCCGGAGCGTTCTTGAATGGCGAGACCGTGACGGTGTCGCTGACAGCCACGCGCATTCAGAACTTCAACAATCTGGCTAATCTGCCCTCGGGATCGCTGCTGGGCGTACCGGCGACGGCTTCGGCCGGGATCACGCTCTACGCCAACGGAAGCGGCGCCAGCTTTCAGTCGAACGCCAATCCGCCGGTCACGCTCACGGCCGCGAACTTTCCCGCGAACCTTTACCTGTTGACGCTGCAGGTCACGGCGCCCGGCGCCTCGGGCACGCAGATGGTCTTCAGCGGCCTGGGCTTGGACCCCAATCATCCCAGCTATCTCGGTTCGGTGCTGGGCCTCAATCCGCCGCGGCCGATCGATGCTCTACAGAACCAGGTCTGGTTCAACATCGGTAACAGCAGTTCGGCGAGCACCGTGAGTAGTGCGCCGGCGCTGTTCAACGCGCTGTTCCCGGGATGGGTCAGTTCGGCGCTTGCCACCGTTGCCTGGAAAGCGGGCGGAACGTTCGCCGTCGGCCAGATGATTGTCGATACCAACGGAAATGTTCAGACTGTCACCGCTGAGACCGGTCCGGCCGGAGCAAACCCGCCGGCTTGGAACACTACCGTTGGACAAACGACCACGGACAACGACGTAACCTGGAAGAATCTCGGCTCGGTGAGTCCGGTTGGGTCCTTTACTCTGGGCGCACCAGGAGGCACAAATGGCAACGACGGCGCCGAGCCGATGGAAGCC
>CAZDYZ010000072.1:0-3774 GCA_964509525.1 uncultured Acidobacteriaceae bacterium | reverse complement strand
CGAGGAGATAGCGCGGTATGAAGACGTGCACCGAGGTGGTCACACTGATCGCATACAGGCACAAGATTGGGACCAGCGCCAGGCTGGCGCACAGCAGGAGGTTGCCTAACAGCTCGCGGGAAGGAGTGATCAACTGGCGGGCCACCGCCGCAAGCAGGATGACGCCAAACAATACTAACAACTGCCCCGTTCCGGGATTCAGCACCTGCACGAGGGACGTCCATTGCGGCGCCTCGGCAAAGGAGTGCGTAGTTCGCGTCCGGTAGAGGTAGCCGATCCGCGGCAACACGGGAAGGATGAAGAGGGCGAAGCTAACCAGTGCGACACCGATCTGCCGCAAGTCGTTCCGCAGCGAGGAGCGCCGAGTCAGCAGGTAATAAAACCCGAGCCCTGCAAGTATAGTGGCGAAGAGGTAGTGAAAATAGAAGATGGCCGCGGCTGCGATGCCCAAGAAAGCTGCTTGTGCACTCCTGTTGATCTTCATCCAGCGCAGGAACAGGAGGATAACGAGATTGACAAGCAGGAGAGCGAAGGGGTAGGGACGCACATCAATCGCGGCAAATGCGATACCGCGGGGAAGAATGAAAAACATCGTCGCGATGAGCGAGACATCGGGGGCGAATAACTCTCTCGCGCACCGGTAGAAGACGTACACGGCCGCAAGCATGGCAAGAATGGACGGAATCCTGAGCACAAGCTCGCGGCTTCCGAAGAGCGTCTTCGTAAGCCACAGGACATAAGCGTAGGCGGCGAACGAATTGCCCTGTATGGATCGCGTCCAGATCTGGCCAAAGCCGCCGGTGATCTGCCAATAGGATAGGGTTTCATCCGTCCATAACGGCGCCCTTACAGCGAGAAACCAGATAGAGAGGCAGACAATCAGCGCCACGTAATAGGCGGCAGCAAGCCAAGTGTCATATTTCGACGGCGACGTCACTTCCCCTGCGGGACGGGCCTCTATTACATCCAAAGTAGCATCCGACATGGTATGACCTGCCCGGGAAAGCGCAACGTGCGCTCGACTATTCCTTGGGTTGATTGGAGGATTGGGCCGTGATTTTTTCCCGTTGGGCCTCCGTAATCATGTGTTCAATCACGTCTTTCTGCGGGAAGTTGGGATTCAGCCTGAGCAGCGTTTGCCAGGCCGCAATCGCCCCGCTTACGTCGTTCTTGCCTTTCCACTTGATGATTCCGATGTTCATCAACGTTCCCGGATGCTTCGGATCGTAGGTCAGAGACTTGTTCAGCTGGGCCAACGCACCGTCCACATCGCCGGTGTAATACATGCATGATGCCATGTCGGTGCGGATCGGTACATTCTTTGGATCGACATCCAGGGCTTTCTGGAAGTACACAATAGCGTCTTTGAATTGATGAGCCACTTTGTAGGTGAGGGCAGTCTTGTTGAGCAGATCGACGTTTCTGGGATCAGTTTTCAATTCGGCCAGCAAAGGCGCTGCCTGTTTGTCGGCCATGCGTTTCATGTCTTCCAGGGTGGGCATGCCCGGCTGTCCCATGCCGGACGGAGGGGCGCTCATGGGCTGCTGTTGTCCCGCGGAAGCGGTCGCAGCCTGGCCCGCTGGACGAGCCGAGCCACGGACCAAGTAGCCGACCAGCACGCCAATCAGCAGGCACAGAGCCGCCATGGTGTAGGTCTGTGTGGGCGTCCAAATGATGGCCGGCTTATCCTTTGGATCTTCTAGCCTAGGTGCCTCATCCATCATTGCTCCTTGGTGCACGATTTCGCTGAGGGGCTGCCTTCGCCCATGGACGACTCGGGCAATGGCATTCTCCGCCGCACTGATTTAGAGCTGCACACGGCTTGCCAAACAAGAGAGACAAGAACACTCCTCACAAGCCATTTATACCAGGCAACTTAGCTTGCTCAGCGTCGTTATCCGGGAAAACCCAGGGGCCTCAGTCGAGGGTCATTGCCCGCACTCGGGGTGTGTTTTGGCGCGGCAGGAATCCGCTTGCGGGAGCCGGCTGGAAGCTTCTAATACGCTGGCCTGCTTATATTTATGTGTCTTCCTGGTTGGGCGACCCAGGGCTCGAGCCCAGTCAACGAATCGAACCATTCGTGATACAAAAAGGCTGAAGAACGAAAGTAGAGATATGCTCTTTGTTGATGAGCTCCGGCCCCTCCTGCGGTTGCGTTGGCTGCAGCTGTTTACACTGGCTGTACTTCTGGCCACAGTGGGAATCATGGCCTTCAATCTGAAATTCTCGGTGCTCGACCTTGACATCTGGTGGCACCTCAAGACTGGCGACTGGATCGTGCAGCATCACTCCGTTCCCCGTAACGGTCTCTTTACATGGACGGCGGCAGACCGACCGTGGGTGGCCTACAGCTGGGGATACGAAGTGCTGCTCTCGCGTGCCTATGCCTGGTTCGGTCTGGTTGGCGTTGGAGTATACGGAACCTTGCTAACTGGCGGCGTCGCCTGGTCGATCTACGGGATGGTCAGGCACCTTTCGGGGCGGTTCTGGCTGTCGTGCCTTCTGGCCGTCATCGCCTGCTCGGCGTTTCTCTTCAATCTGATGCCGAGGCCAGTCTTCCTCTCCATGATGCTGTTCTGTGTGATGCTCACCCTGGTGCTGGAAGCCAACCGCACGGGCCGCGTTCAACTTCTTTACTGGCTGCCACTGGTTTTTATCCTATGGGCGAACCTGCACATTCAGTTCATATACGGGCTGCTTGTCGTCGGTCTGCTGACCGCGGTCAACCTGGCGCAGCGGCTGCTTGCGCGCGTAGGCTGGGCGCCCGCGTGGTTGCGACCTCCGTCGCTTCCTTCCGCGACGCTGGTCGCCGTCTTCGCCGCCTGCTTTGTAGCAACTTGCATAGGGCCGTACTCGTTTCACCTGTATCCGGTGATCTTCCAATATGCACGGTCAACATTTCCCTACCGCATGATCAGAGAGATGCAGCCGCTGAGCTTCCGGGCCGGCAGCCATTACGCCCAGCTTCTGCTCATGGGTTTCGCCTTCTTTGCAGCAGGGCGGCAGAGTAAGATTGACGCTTTCAAACTAGGCTTGCTAGCTGTCACCGGCAGCGTGGCTTTCCGTGCCATGCGTGACGCATGGTTCATCTGCATTCCTGCAGTTGCCTGCATCGCCGACTCGCTTGCCGGCGGCGGTGAGCGCGAGTCGGACGAAACCTGGCTGCAGAACGTTGGAGTGGCCGCAGTGGTTGCGGCGTTACTGCTGTTATTCGCGCGCAGCACGGATTTCAACACGCGCGGTCTTGACCTGGCGATCAGTGGGTTTCTCCCCGTCAATGCGGTCAATTACCTGCGCAAACATCCCGCACCAGGACCGCTGTACAACACGCTCGACTGGGGCGGCTTCCTCACCTGGTATATGCCGGATGATCCGGTCGCCATCGATGGACGCACTGATCTCTACGGAGATGAGCTGGATGAGCTATTCTTCAATACCGCTAATGGCGTGGCATACGCGAATGACCCGTACCTCAATCAAGCTCGAGTAGTAATCCTGCAGAAAGACAAGAACCTGGTGAACGTGTTGGAGCAGGACCCGCGTTTCTGGCTTGTGTATCAGGATGCACTTGCGGCGGTTTTCGTGCGCACAAGCCAGACATCAGCCTCCCCTACGCCGCCGCAATAAGAGGCTGCACGGCAACCTATTCCGGCTCACCGCTTCTTGGGAAGAGTCATGCCGTTGCTCTTCAGAGTGGCTTGTGACACCGAGCCATCCGAATTGTGCGATGCCATGTGGCAGACGAGAACGCAAGTGTTCGTTGAGCGCGAGTAT
>CAZDYZ010000071.1:0-3781 GCA_964509525.1 uncultured Acidobacteriaceae bacterium | reverse complement strand
CGCGCGCGCCGCCGCTGATGTACGCGATAAGATAGCCTTGCTCCGAGCTGGTGATGGTACCGCCAGGGAACTCCTGTGAACGATATCGAGACTTATCGGGGAACGGTCGGAAACGCATGACGTGTATTACCCCCAGAATCTTGGATGCGGTAAAGCTAAAGAGCGTCGCAAGTTGGGCGTTGCGTTCCTTCGTCGGCGATCCAGCGCGCCGGAAACGATGATTCGTAACGTCTGGGAAGATGAAAGAGGAAGCTGCCCACCGCGTCCCGAGAGGGCCTCACAAGAGACGATCGGGAACAGCTCGATTTCCCGAAGCACGACAAGGCATCTGTGTATCGGGGTTCTGCTTGTTTGTGTGCCGCGCGGGCACCGCTCGAACTGAGGCGGTTGCCTGGGCGAGAATCCGGTGATGGATAGTAAACAGTGCCAGCTCTAAACGGTCCGAAACCCCCACCTTGTCGAAAATGTTACGCAAAGCGTTCTTGACCATCTGCTCACTGGTATAAAGTTGCGCGGCAATGTCCCGGTTCTTGTAGCCTTGAACTACGGCCGAGATGATGCGCAACTCTCTGTCGGAGAGACGGTCCCGCACGCGTGCGCCGACGACATCTTCGCTCACTTCCCAAGCCACATTAGGGCTCTGCAGAAACGGCTCGCCCCGCGATAAGCGGCGCACAGCTTCTACCACGAGGTTGCCACTCGCAGAACGATAGAGGACGCCTTGCACACCCATTCGCATGAAATCGGCGGCGACTTCCGTGTTTTCCACAAGCATCAGCAAGGCGACATTGCGCCTGTTCGCAATCTCCTGGATATTAGGCAGCAACGGCAGGAAGCTGGTTGAGAGAACTACAACGTGGGTCCGAAGTTTCTCCAGAGCATTCAGCAACTGGTCAGAAGCCTGCGGCTGTCCCACAATGCGGATGTCTTCTTCAACTGCAAGTACCTTGGCGATGCCAGCGCGGAAGATCGCTTGATGATCGGCGATGATGACGTTGATCATGGGCCGAGCTCCCGGTCTGTCTCGTATACTCTCACTTTCTCGTTAACGCTAGGTAAACGGTCCACAGAACGCTGGTCGGATCTGGAAGGCCGAATCAGTACAACAGAGATAGGGTTCCAGCTGGAATTTTGGACGGAGGCCGTTGCCGCAAGCACGCGGTCAGTCAACTGTTGTGGAAGATGTTTTCTTAGCCGCGGGCACGTTGCGAGATCGCTGTCCAGGTTCCGGCAACTCCTGTTCCAACGACTGAGTAAGCTTGTCAGCGAGTTCCATCAATCTCGCCGGATCCTTTTCCCGCGATGCCAGTTCGGCGTAAGTGCGCCACTTTTCGAGGTTGCCCATTATGCCTCGCATACTTAGATCGGCAACGGCTCATTTAGCAAGTGCACGTTACTTGCCGGACCTTGGTCCGAACGTACGCTATTCCTTGTCGCGCAAATCATTGATAACGATAGCCTTAGGAGATCTCGAAGAGTTGCATAGGGTAATCCCCGAGGGGAAAAAATACCGACTCCGCCTCCTTTCTACGCAACCTGCCCGTCTGAGATGTTCTCTAGTCGCAACTACTTCGATATGCATGAAATCACGGATGGGTTCTTCGAGGTCTCGGCTATTCCGCGTCGAAAGGCAGGTTCCCAACATGTGGACAGGCTCAATCCGATGGTGCTGGTCAGCCTTCGGCATCCTCGGGTTAGAAACAGGGGTTCTGACAGGAAATTACTACCCGGATCTTCCGGGATGACCGCTCCACTCCCACCCGCACTGACAGCGGATGGAATCACACAACCGGAGTTTCTTCAAGAGCGCCTTACAGACAGCGCAGGACCTCATCCACATAGCTCTGCTCCTTTCTTGCTGGTAACAAAGGTCGGCGAGAGAAAAAACCTATGTGTCCGAAGAATCGCTGACATTCGATACCGCAAATCTACCGCTGATGAACTGCTCCTGTCGCATAACCGCTCCTACAGCGGGCAGAAGGTCATCGACGACATCCGACTTCAGCACGTAGCCTCGCGTGCATGCTGCAGTGCGCAAAGCCTCCTGCACAATCGTCGGACACCTGTTCTCACTAACAAACAGGATTGTCGAACCAGGAACGATCGCGCAGATGCGGCACGCGGCTTCAATACCATTAAGCTTAGGCAAGCCGATGTCCAGCAAAACCAGGTCAGGTCGAAGTCCTTCACATTTCTGGATCGCTTCCAATCCATCTGACGCTTCACCAACAACCTGCAATTCCGGGCGTTGCTGCAGCATTGTGGAAATGCGACGTCGCCAAGACTCAGAATCATCCACAATGAGAACGCGAACGAGCGTCAATTGCTGAACGGCCTCCTACATGGTTGGGGTCAAACAAAACCATTGACTGCTATGTGCAATTGTTAAAGGATTGTTACACGCGACGGGCGGGCGGTCGTTGCGCAAGCGCAAGCTTTTGCTTGCTCAGGTGCAAACCTGAGCTATCAGCTCTGCATGTGCGATGGACGCAAGCCCAACAAAGTGGACACCGGCGGCAAACTTGTGCGCAATTGCCGACGTCAAAGCAATGGCCAACCGGGTTTTGCTCGCCCCTCCGCTCCCGTTAGGCTCAAGAGACGAACATCAGATTGAAGTAGGATCTCAGTGGCGTACGCTACTTCCCCTTCGCGACCGATGAGCGAGTAGGCAGACTCGGTAGGTCAATCAGTCTTCTTGTATGCCTCACCCTCGCTGGCCTACGATTCTCCTTTACATCAAAACCATCATCGTAGATCTCGGGTTTCGTGCATTGCACAACTGAATTGCCTGTATCGAAGCTGCCTGGCGATACCGCTTGGATCAACTCCTGGTTTCGGACCAAGCGGCCTGGATTTTCCAGCAAGTATTCAAGCGCTGGGGCGAAGCCTAACGTCCCCCTGAGGCCGAAGAAGACAGCCCCTGCAAAGTCATGCGTGAACTCGCCGAAGGAAATAGGTCGAAGGGATCGCTTCCAAGGGCCTCCCGCCGTACTCCCGAAAACCGCATAGATTGTTGGTGTTTCTTTGTCGTTACTTCGTTGCGCCGCGTACCCACGCTTGCTAGGCTCACCCCGGTAAGCGAGAATAAGTAGATTTCGGCGACCTCCTTGCACCCGAAACAGGCAAGGGTCGCGCACAGACGATCCGATCGCAGCACAAAGGAGATATTGCATATGAGTACAGCGCAAGATCCCGTTCTCGACATGAACAAGCTAAACACGTTCATCGGTCAATTCGTTACCGATCTCGGTGCTGCAGTCCATGCTGGAATGGTAGTGATCGGTGAGAAACTCGGTCTCTATAAGGCGCTCGCCGGCGGACCGATGAGTCCAGCGGACTTGGCCGCCAAGACGAACACAGATGAGCGTTATCTGCGCGAGTGGCTAGCCTCGCAAGCAGCTGGCGGCTACATCACCTACAACGAAACGACGAATAAGTTCAGTCTGACTGAAGAACAGGCGTTCGCGCTTGCCCGTGAAGACAGCCCTGCGTATCTGCCAGGTGCCTTCGAGCTCGCGCTAGGCTCTCTCGCCGCTGTACCCCGCATCGCTGAGTCCTTCCGCACAGGTGCCGGAATGGGATGGCATGAGCACGACGATGGGGTGTTTCACGGTTGCGAAAAGTTCTTTCGTCCGGGATATGCCGCTAATCTTGTGAGTTCATGGATACCCTCGCTCACCGACGTAAAACGAAAACTCGAGGCGGGAGCACGAGTTGCCGATGTCGGCTGCGGAAAAGGATCATCCACACTGCTCATGGCGAAGGCGTTTCCCAAATCGCG
>CAZDYZ010000070.1:0-6445 GCA_964509525.1 uncultured Acidobacteriaceae bacterium | reverse complement strand
CGTCGAGCACTTCCGCCAGCGCGCGGTCCTTTTCATCAAGATCTTCCACCGCTTCCACGCGCTCGCGGACCCGCTGGCGGAACTCGTCGGTCTTGGCACGGAGCTGCTCGTCACTGAGCTGCCTCATCGCAGGCTCGAACGCATTCACGGCATCGACCAGCGGTGTAATGCGCTTGATCTCGCGTTCGTTGCTTGTGCCGAAAATCTTGGCAATGGCCTTATTAATCAACGCTGTCTTCCTTCATCTAGTCCGGCCGAGGGCAAGCCAAAGGGTGGTTGCAGGCGCACTCCACACCCCATTAAGAGGCTACCACATTGGATGCCGGGCGGATGACGTGGTCGCACTCGAAGCTGTTCCTAACTATGTTCTAATTGAGGATAAGAAATTTCGAGGCTCCCAGGCTTTCCTGTAGTTAGGTGGGGATCGCCTCGGGAGCGACAGTAGGAGGGAGCATGAGAGCACGCATACCAGCTTATGTCATGGCGATCTGCCTATTTGCCTCACTGGCTGCTCGAGCCCAGAAACAACTGAAGAACGATGGTGGAGATGGATATGGCCATCTTCAGGTGAGCAGCACGACCTTCACCGATGGCGGAACCCTACCATTGATTATGGTTTACAACCAGTGCTCGTACTACCCCGGCGGAGGAGACCAATCGCCCGAGCTCTCCTGGACGAATTCCCCGCGCGGTACACGCAGCTTTGTCGTGGTGGCGTACGACGTCACCGCTTCCTTTACACACTGGGGGATGTACAACATCTCTGCCAAAACCACAGAGCTTCCCCAGAACGCAGGAGTTGCCGGCAGCACCTACGGCACTCAAATCGCCAATGATTTCGGCGATCTCAGTTACGACGGTCCTTGCCCGCCACCCCAGTTCAGCCCAAAGGTCCACAAGTACGTCTTTACGGTGTACGCTCTGGATACCGTTTTGCCAACCTTGCCGACATTCGGGGACTTTCCTCCGGGCGCCGAGGCACTCTGCCACGCGCTGATCGCAGCTGGCAGGAGCGGACACATTCTGAAAAGCGCAAGCATAAGCGGGTACTTCCCGCAGCCTGACTAGGGCCCGGTCAAGGTGGCACACTGTTACGACAAAGGGGCTGGGAGCGGGGAGGCAGTGAGTAACCGGCCGATGTCACCTTGACCGAACCCTCCCCTGCGTCTGTCATCCTGAAGCTCGTCCTTCTTTACGATCCCGACTTGAGCCTAAAGGGATCCCCTACTGTCGAAAAAAAACAAGAGTCTTAAACTAAATTAAGACCCACTTTTGTTTGCATGCGGATGGGTGCGGTCATACACCTCCATCACGTGCTTGACCGTGAGCTGGGTATAGCGCTGTGTGGTCGAGAGGCGCTCGTGGCCCAGCATCTCCTGGATGGCGCGGAGGTCAGCGCCCTCCTCCAGCATGTGTGTACCAAAGGCGTGGCGCAAAGTGTGAGGATGAACATCCGGTGAAAGCCCGCGCGCCACCGCGATCTGCTTCACGATTCGGCCAACGCTCCGCGTCGTCAGCCGCGCACCGCGCAGATTGACAAGCAGAGCTCGCTCTCCGGCTCGGGCACTCCTGGCCTCGTCGAGAATCCTCTGCCGGGCTGGCAGATACGCCTGCAGCGACGCCTTCGCGGAATCCCCGAACGGCACATATCGTTCCTTCTTGCCCTTGCCTCGTACCAGGATGAGCTCCTGTGACCAGCGAACATCGTAAAGGTTGATGCCAATGAGCTCGGAGTTGCGGATCCCGCATCCGTAGAGCAGTTCCAGGATCACCTGGTCGCGCTCGGCAAAAGCCGAGGAGTCCGGCATAGCAGAATCCAGAACGGTGTTGACTTCCTCAACTGTCGGCACTCGGGGAAGCTTCTTCGGGAGTTTTGGCGTGGCAACCAGAGCGGCCGGATTTTGTTCGACCTGTCCGTCCTGCGCCAGCCAGTTGTAGAACGACCGCAATGCGGCCAGTGAACGCGCGACCGATGTCTTGCTCAAGCCGCGCTGGTAGAGACTCGACAGATAGCTGCGAATCAGGACATGGTTAATGTCGCGCCAACCCCGTCGGCCGACGTAGGCGGCGAACTGCGCCAGATCAGTGCTGTAAGCCTTGATGGTGTGCGGCGAAGCATTGCGTTCCTGAAGAGCGCAAACAAATTGCGCGACAGCCTTTTCCGCTCTGCTGCCTCCGCGTTTACTCATTCACTCGTCCTTGTCGGCTCTTGCTGCGCGGGTGATGCCGCCTGTACACCCGGTTTAGCCGGTCGAGGGCAAGGTGGGTGTATACCTGGGTGGTTGAGATGTCGGCATGGCCGAGGATGGTCTGCACCGTACGCAGGTCGGCGCCGTTGTCCACCATGTGTGTCGCGCAGCTGTGACGCAACATATGCGGGCTGGCGTGGCGGCTCGAACCAGCCGATGCATCCCTTACCACCTGCCACACGCGTTGCCGCGTGATAGGTCGCGATCCTCGGGCGATGAACAGGAACGGCGACGACTTCCCTGCCGCCAACCGCGGCCGCGCATCTCGCAAGTATTGCTGCACCATCTCTTGTGCCGCCTGGCCGAGTGGAACAATGCGTTCTTTGTCGCCCTTGCCACGCACCAGCACGTATCCCAGCTCCAGCTTCAGGTCCTCCAGCTTCAGATTGATGATCTCGGAGACGCGCAGTGCTCCGGCATAGAAAACTTCCAGCGCCGCGCGGTCACGATGGGTCAACGCCTGGGACAAAAGATCATCTTTGGCGCGCGGTGGACCCTGCAATACAGCCTCGACTTCGTCCGTTGCCAGTGATTTGGGTAACACCTTCCACTGCCGCGGCGTGTCGATGTTCAGGGTGGGATCGCTTTTTATGTAGTGATCCAGCAACAAGTACTTGTAGAAGTGCCGCAAGGAGGAGAGCTTGCGGGCCACGCTGCGCCCATCGACACCATCGCTGAGAAGCGCACTGAGGAAATCGCGAACGTCCGGCCGCCGTACCTCGCGTAAGCCGCGTTTTCGCTTCTCAAGGAAGAGGGCATACTGCTGCAAATCGGAGTGGTAGGCTGAAATCGTGAGCGGTGCCAGCCCCTTCTCGATCTTCAGATAGTCGAGAAAGGAATTCAACAATCCTGCATCAGAAGATACCCTCTGCACGAGGTGAGTATGCAGGGCATGATCGGGTGCGGGGAATAACCAGTGAGATTCGCCTCCTCCGACCGGCAGCTAACCCGGCGTCAGGTGGCAATGCCAATCACACCGTTCTGCTTTCTAGCGCGTTTGCTTCTCCACTTCCAGCTCCAACCCTTCCACCTTGCGCACCACCACGTGCTCGCCAATGCCGACTCGTGAAGGCGCGTGCGCGTTCCACAGCTCGCCCTGGATGAAGACTTTTCCTTCCGGGTCTATATCGGTGCGCGCTTCACCCACCGCGCCGATCAAACCCTGCTGGCCGGTGACCACCTTATTGCGCCGCGCACGGAGTGCAATGCTCATGAGAAAAACCGTGATTGCACCGAGCGGCACGCTCACCCCCAAAGCTGTCCATAGGTTCACTCGCATCTGCGGAATCGGTCCATCCACCAGCAGCAATCCTCCGAGGGTAAGCAGAGCGATGCCGCCCAGACCGAGAATCCCGTGGGTGGCGAACTTGGCCTCCAGTGCAAACAGAACGAAGGCGGCCATGATTAAGGTGAACGCCGCATACCGCGTGGGGAGAAGGTTTAGGGCAAACAGTGCCAGCAAGACGAACACCACCCCGACCACACCGGGTAGCACAGCGCCAGGATGGTTAAACTCGGCATAGAGCGCCAGCGCGCCCACGGCCAGAACCAGGAAGGCGATATTCGGATCGAGCAAGAAATCGAGGATCCTTTGCCGCAGCGTCATCGGCATCTCGTCCACCGTATCTCCCACAAGATTCAGCTTGACCTGCCTGCCGTCGAAACGCCTGACGGTGCGGTCTTCGAGTTGACGAAACAGATCGTGCTGGTCGTGCGCGACTACGTCGATAAGGTGTTGCTGCAGCGCTTCCTGGTCGGTCCAGGACTTGGATTCGCGTACCGCGGTCTCGGCAAGGGTGACGTTGCGCCCGCGCGGACCGACGAAAGAGCGCATGAAGGCGGCCGAATCGTTCTCGATCTTCGTCTTCATAGTGTCATCCATTTTGCCGCCACCCAACTCGACTGGATGGGCTGCCCCGGTATTGGTGCCGGGGGCCATCGCGGCAACGTCCGCCGATTCCAGGATGAAAAAGCCGGCGGAGGCCGCGCGGGCTCCAGTGGGCGAAACATAGACGATCACCGGCACAGGCGACGCCAGAATCTTCTCTATGATCGAACGCGTGGACTCGAGCAAACCGCCAGGAGTGCTCAACTCGATCAGCACGGCGTCGGCATTGGTCTGACGGGCATGCTCGATAGCGCGATCAATGTACTCCTGGGTGATCGGCTGAATGGTATCGTCCACCCGAATCTTGACCACGCTATTGGCCGAGGCGACGCTGGTGCCCAGGAGAGCCAACAACGCACCAAAGAAGAACGCAAGAGTTCGGGACATGGCTGCCTCCTTCCCAAGCACTCTTTAATTCTATTTGGAAACTGTTTGCTGCGCAGTGATATCGTGCTTCAGCGCCAGCGCTGATGAGTTTGCCGGTTCCAGTGCCAGAGCGCGGTCTACCTCGCTGGCAGCAGATTGCACCTGGTTTTTCTTCAGATCAAGCCTGGCCAGCACGAGCAAGGCCTCAACATTGGGCTGCAAGCGCACTGAGATCTGGGCCTCTGACCAGGCGTTGATCGCGTCGCCTTTCATCTCCAGAACCGCAGCCAGTTGAGCGTGGGCACCAGCGTTGCTGTAATCAGCGCTGATGGCATTGCGAAACTCGTTCTCCGCCTGCTCCGGTTGGTGGCGGGTCAGCAACTCCTTGCCGCGATCCACATGATAGGCGGAGTGTGTCCGCCGGTCGGTCCGGGCGAGGCGGACCTCGGCCAGTTTATCGATCTCCATTTCCAGCTGCCGATACGACGTCTCATCGTAGTTACGTTTGATGCGCTCCAGCGGAATGCGAGGCTGGTTCGAGGGCACCGAACTTCCCGAGGACGCTGCTGAACTGGAGGCTGATGCAGCTGGGGCCACCCCTCGATTGATCATGTCGAGCAGCGACTTGGCTTCCCCATCCGTCGGTCGTTGCTGCAACTCTTCCCGCAACTGCCGCGCGGCGCCGGGGACATCCCCATTCCTGAGAAGCGCAACCGCCAGGTTGAAGCGGTAGTCCCCATCATTCGGATCAGCATTCACGGCTCGGGAAAAGTAGTCCACAGCCGCTGCACGGTGTCCGCGGCGCGCTTCCACCACACCAAGGTTGTTGTAAACCTCGGTTAGTGGCAGTCGAGTCACCAGAAAGCTGAATGCGTTGAATGCCTTTTCGAAGCTGCCGCCGTAGTACTCCGACATCCCCAGCAGAAAGTTAGCCTCGCCTGCAGCCGGATCATCTTTAGGTACGCGACTAAACCACAGCGACGCCGACTCGTATTCCTGCTCTCTATAGTAGGTTTTGCCCAACTGCATGATGGCGAGCGTGTAATTAGGATTGAGCTTCACAGCGGTGTGGAAGTAGCGCACCTTCTGTTGAGGATCCGTCGCCATGATGCCACGCATATAGTTTTCGAATGCATCGAGGCGGATCGGCGGCGAGGCTTTGAGGAACTGTTCGCGAGTGATCTTCGGTGGGTTCGGCATCTGCGCGAGCAATTCCCAGGCCAGCCCCGTCTGCACTTCGATCAGGTTGGTCAGCGCACCGCTGCTTTGCACCCCCGGATACAGGTGCAGCTTCTTCATGTCCAGCAGTTGCGCCGAGGTATTGAACCTGCTGCCGTCGAATTCATAGCTGCCCAGAACAACGAAGTCTGCATCCATTTGCTCGGCTATCCGGTAAATGGTCGCCCTCGAGGCGTGCACTGTCCCGGGGATGCCGGTGTGATCGAAAGCATAGGCACGGTCGTCGCGACTGATGGAATACAAGCCAGTCGACGCCATACGCTCGGAGATGACTTCGGGAAAGGCCTCGCCGATCCATTCCAGCCCGGGAACGCTTGACTGGTTCTCAAACGGCATGACCAGGATGGTGCGTGTACCAGGGACAGTTTGCTCGGCTGCCAGCCCGCTGAGCGGGCCGAGGGCAGCGAGTACAAGAAGGGATCGGGAACAGAGCTGCATCAACAAGCGTAGCAACGTATCTCGATTATAGTCGGTGGAGTTGCGGTGAAACTCGACCCTGCTGCAAACTGGTGCAAGATCAAAAGCCACCAGTTTGGGGGCGGTGGCTTCATGCCTGCAGCTGCTCTGCCTCCTACCTTGCTACCGCCGCGGCAAACAAATCTGACTTGAGCAGCGCCTGGAACCGCTCATCGTCCGACTTGTAGTGCATCTGAAGCATATCCTGCGAGTTGTCTACGGTGGTGTTTTCCAGCGCCTCCTTCTC
>CAZDYZ010000069.1:0-8107 GCA_964509525.1 uncultured Acidobacteriaceae bacterium | reverse complement strand
CTTGTAAGATATCGTCCATGTCGAAAGCCTTAACTGTCAGGCGGCTGTGCAAGGCATACGGAAAGACGATCGCTGTCGAGGGCATTTCGTTCGATGTTGCGCACAATGAGATCGTTGGGTTGCTGGGCCCAAACGGCGCAGGTAAGACGACCACCATCAACATGATTCTCGGCGTTCTCGCGCCCGACTCGGGACAGATTGCAGTCGAAGGCATTGACCTTGCAACCCGCCGCTCGCAAGCTCTGCGACACACCAATTTTGCCGCCATTTATGCGCCGCTGCCAGGCAATCTCACGGTCGAACAGAATCTTCGCGTCTTTGGGCTACTTTATGGAATAGAGGATCTTTCAGGACGGATCTCCGAACTCCTCGACCATTTTGACCTCGAGCGATTTCGTGATGTGAAGTGTGGCGTTTTGTCTTCAGGTGAGCAAACCCGCACCTCACTTGCCAAAGCGATGCTGAACTCTCCACAGCTTCTGCTGCTCGACGAACCTACTGCGTCCTTGGACCCCGCCGTCGCGCGTGATATTCGTAACAACATCATCGAGTTTGTGCGTCAGGGCACAGCCGGTGTGCTATGGACCTCTCATAACATGAATGAGGTGGAGGAAGTTTGTAACCGCGTACTGTTCCTCTCACGCGGCAGGATCCTGCTCGATGGCGACCCGAAGTCACTGCCCTCTGAGCACGGCAAAACCACACTCGAGGAGCTTTTCATCAGTGTAGCCCGCGAACCGCTCACCTTGGAGGTCGAGTAGAGGTCCATGTATCTCCGGCGCACCGCAGCCATTGTGCTTCGTCAGTTCTATCTCATTCGAGGAAGCTCCTCGCGCGTTCTACCGCTCTTTGTGTGGGCTGGTATCGACATCGTGCTTTGGGGGTTTATCACCAGATACCTGAATGCCATCACTGATTCGCGCTTCCGGTTTGTGCCCTCCCTCCTGGGCGCGGTTCTTCTCTGGGACTTCCTGACGCGCGTAATGCACGGAGTAACCATGGCATTTCTTGAGGATGTCTGGTCGCGCAATTTCCTCAACCTGTTCGCCACACCGCTCTCCATCTCCGAGTACCTCAGCGGACTCGTATTCTCCAGCATGGCGACGAGCTCGGTTGGACTGATTGTCATGGTCCTCTTGGCAACGGGGTTTTTCGGCTTGTCGTTCTTTGGTTACGGATTGATGCTGGTGCCGTTCCTCCTGGTGCTTTTCATGTGCGGTATTGCGCTCGGAATCCTGGGCAGTGCCGCAGTCCTTCGCCTTGGACCGCCAGCGGAGTGGTTTGTCTGGCCAATTCCCGCCATTATCTCGCCATTCGTCGGGGTGTTCTACCCTGTCGCGACGCTCCCTCGATGGATGCAATACCTTGCACAAGCTCTACCGCCCTCATATGTATTCGAGGGCATGCGCGGTATCGTCCGAAACGGATCCACTTCCGGACACGGCCTTGTCGTTGGTGTGATCTTGGCAAGCTTTTACATTTTGCTCGCCTGCTGGTTTTTTACCCACGTGTATCGCTACGCAGTCCGTACAGGGCTGATTGCCCGTTACAGTGCCGAAACTGTGAGTTAAATAGAGCACGGCCGACGGTCTTTAGTGGCAACGCGTCGTCCAGCACCGATCTCAGGCTTAGTCCTCGATCATCGCTACACAGCCTATGGAGATCAGTAATCCTTTCGGTAATCGGACTTGCATGGTCATCCGAGCCGGAGGATCACTCGGAAAGAATTCGGTGAAGAGGCGGTTGAGTTCAGCAAAGTCGGAGACGTCGGCGACCAGCACGCTCGCGTTTACGACTAGGTCGAGCCTGCTGCGTCCAGCCCGCAGAACTGTATCAAGATTCTTGAACGACTGCCGAGCTTGAAGGTCGAAGGTAGGACCAACCGCCTCGCCCGTCAAAGGGTCAACACCTGGCTGACCTGATACGAACAACAAGCCAGCGGCGCGCACAGCCTGGGAATAGGGCCCAATCGTCTTCAATCCAGGAACCTGGATCACCTTTTCTCTGACATACGGTCTCCTGGTACAAGGAGAGCAGTCTAAACCACGCAGGCTTTGCCGTTCGAGCACTACCTCCGGTTGTCAGTCCTGCGTGACGAGCAACACGGAGTAATATGCGGTTCACTCCAAATCGCAAGTCCCCGGAATAGGTTTCGGGTGCCCAAAGGCGTCATAGGCCTGTGCCAAGTTTCTGTTTGCCAACCATTTACCCGATTCCAAGACGGCCATCCTGAGATGGCAACTAATCACCGCTAGACTCACGTTGTTTCCTAGCAGGAGTGTGATTCCGCAAAACTTGACTCAGGGCTGGCGGAATCGCCGCTTTGGGAACGTCGGATGCTGTTCGTTTATATGAATTATGAATAAGCGCACATTGGCGCCGCATTCGGAATGAGTGCGAACTATTCGCCACCTGCAATGTCTTACCGTATGAGGGGAAGAGCCATGAGTTCTCTACGCGCTCTCTGCTTCTGTTGTTTGGGCTGTATGTTGTCCGCGCAAGTGGCTGTTGGTCAGCAGGCCGTCAACAACGATGACATCAAGGCTTCGTTAAGGTCTTGTGGCGTCATTCGGAAGGTCTTGGACGCACGGGCGCGGCAGGCAATTAGAAGTGTCCCAACGAACGATGACTACACGCCGCCGGACAGGCTTGCGATGGTCTGAACGAGGCCATCTCGGCTTCCGACCCGCAGCAGATTCAGGCCGCAGCTACTACCCTTCGCCCCCTTCTTGCCCGGCTCGGCCGGGCTCCCGCTACGCCGCAGGAGCAATTGGCGGCACTGGAAGAAGAGACCGCGGGCTTGAGCGGGACGAGGCTTTTTGGGCAACTTCCCAACCTCGCGAAGCGCGCCATCAATGCCGGTAATCTGGACAAGGCGGAAGCTTACGCGAAGCAACTCCTGCAGATGGCGCCACAGTACCGCGAGAGCTCAAACGACGGAAACGCTGTCTTTTATGGCAACCTTGTGCTTGGCCAAGTCGCGCTCCAACAAGGCGACGTTGCGCAAGCCAGTCAGTACCTGCTCGCGGCAGGTACCACACATGGTTCAGCGACACTTAACACCTTCGGGCCTAACATGACCCTCCCAAGGCGCTCCTGGAGAAGGGGCAGTCTGACGTAGTGTTGCAATACTTAGCGCTGTGCAAGGATTTCTAGGCAATGGACCGCGGCAAGCTGGATGAATGGAGCGCCACGGTCCGTAGCGGCGGAGTTCCTGACTTCGGCGCTAATTTGAAGTACTAGCGAATCCTGGCGCCCGAATCCTTCGTCGCACAACAACTCTTGCTGCTGAATGAGGCAGGTCGCAAGCGCTGAGTGACCGGTTTCGCCTGCCGTTACCTCTAAGCAGGGGCCACCGCTTGCGGGGTGATTGTATGAGCCAGAGACTACTGAGCCGCCAAGTTCCAACTCCAGCAGGCCTGGTTCGTTCCGACTGAATTTCCGTCATTAACTCAACTCGGATCACAGGGATCGCGACGTAGAATCGACTAAGAAACATTTTCAGGTTCAAGAGCTGCAACCTGGAATTCGTCACCAGTTCGTCACCAAGCACGTCGCCGCAGCCAAGGCCGGCAGGGTACTACCCGAACGGGCACCTCCCGATCCGATGCTCCGAGCTCTTCGATAAACTCAATCCGGAAATGACATCTTGGAATTGAGAAAGCCAAACTCGCAGCTTGAAAAGCTTGACTCATTTACACTAACTTCTTTACTTCAATACCACTAGGGGATGGCATGACCTTTACTCGACGGGAACTCTTGGAACGATGCGCGGTTTTTGGTGCGGTTACGCTGGCTACATCCCTGCCGCTTTCGGCGCTTGCGAGCGAATGGGACGAGGTTGAAAAGAAACGGAAGCCCACTCCGTATTGCGAACTTGGTCCGTTCTACAAACGGGGGGCCCCGAACACCTCGGTGCTGCGTGCACCCGGCGACGCCGGGATGCCGCTGGCGTTGGGTGGCTTGGTGTATAACACCCGCGGTGACATTGTTCCCGATGCAAAGATCGAGATTTGGCAGACCGATAACGACGGTCATTACGACATTGAAAGCTATCGCTATCGCACCCTCCTGAGTCCGGGACAGAAAGGCAGTTACGCCATTGAATCGGTGATGCCTGGGCATTATCCCAGCCGAGTGTGCCAGCACGTGCATTACCTTACCACCGCTCCGGGACACAAACCGCTGATCACGCAGCTGTACTTTGCGACCGATCCGGTGTTTGAGGGCAATCCTGATAAAAACTACACGCGCGATCCGCTCATAACCAGTCGCGAACTGGTGCGCCCGGTCGTGATTAAAGGCGATCCCAAACAGATCATCGCCGCGGTGAACTTCGATCTCGTGATGGAGACGCTGTGATGCGAAAGGTCACTGCTTTTGGATTTCTCCTGCTGTATGCATCCTCGGTCATTGCCTCTTCCCGGCCTGTCGCGAAACTGAATCTGGCTTGCGATTCGTATTACCAGGTGCTTTCTCCCAACGGAACCCAGCTCGCATCGCGATGCAAGGACGGGAGCCTCCGCGTACTAAGTGTCCCGAACGGGAAGGAGTTGCTTATCATTCCCGCTGCACGGCGCGCGAATTCAGTAGCCTATTCGCCGGACAGCCAGTGGATGGCAGTTGGCTTCCACGACGGCACCGTGGAAGTGGCTCCGAGCAATGGCTCAATACCTCCAAGGCGGTGGAATGCTAGTGCGCGACGCATCGATACGCTGTATTTTTTCCCCGACTCCAGGATGCTAGTTGTTGGCCCCGCCGACGATGCCGGTCAGGTGTGGGAACTCGCCGAAACACCGAAGCTTCAAGCGACAGTGCGATTCGAATTCGGCGGTATGAATGCTTGTGCCCTGAGTCCCGATGGCAAGCTGCTGATCGTCGCCGGCGATGACACGGTGCTTCGCTGGTACGAAACTGCTACTTGGGAGAAGACCCTGGAAAACCGCGATATCCTGTTGGAAACCTTCGCCCTGGCATTTACGCCTGACGGCAAGCAGGTGCTCGCCGGCGGCGCGGATTCGCGCATAACTGTGCTGGACGCTGCGACGGCGAAATCGGTACGCCAACTTCCTCCTGAGACCGGTTCTTACGTCGTCATGCTGGATATTCTCGGGAACAAACAAAGCGCCGCAACTGTTTACCTCGATAATGCCGGCGAAAAGCCTCCGTACGGACTGGTGTGGGATCTGGAGACTGGGCATTCCGTTACCTTCAAGTCTGATTCACGGACCACCTGCGCCAGCGTCGTCGCGGGCAAGTTCTGGCTCTGTACTGCAGACGGGAAAACGCTAAGCATCTCGGAGTACGAATAGGACCGAGCGGGGTCCCCAAAGTTGGTTGCGTGGCAAGGATCTCCTAAAAGCCCCCATCTGGGTTGGATCGCAAATGAGTCCCTCTTTGGCACAACAACCCCGCACCATAACCTATCGAGAGACTCCAGCTGCGCTGGGGCCCTTCATCGGCCGACAGTAGAGCAGGCAGTGCTCTATGATTTACTCGTTAAACCCCGTTTTTTCCAGCCCGTAAGCCGGGACCCTGGTTGCTGACTGCCGACCCTGCTTGCCCCTGTTCCTGGCGTGGAGCAAAATAGCTCATCCTCGACAACGTGGAACATCCCGATGCGGAGTCTTACCGTTGGAGCTCAGCAAGACAGTTCAGGCCTGGACCGGGCCCTTTTGGATCTGCTGATAGCAGATGACAACGTCCTTCGACAACAATCGCCTATAAGGGACAAGAAGTGAGCACTCTCATCAGGGACACGGCCACAAATTGGGTAATTCAACCCGTCGCGGGATCCGCGGTAGGCCGACTGAACCATGACACCATAATTGGTGACGTGTTGCCGCGCAGCCCGTAACGCATGGCAAATTGCGACCGGGACCCTGGCACCGCTAGACCCAACTGCGCATGATGCTGGAGAAGCTTGCGTCGTAATTACGCTCAGGCTAACAAGCTTACGGGTTCCTCAGGAAGGCGGGACATTCATTATTGTCGACGCAATATCCGGTAATCAACCCGTCGGCTACAGATTTATGCCCCATTCTTACTCGTAACGAAGGGCTACGATGGGGTCGACACGTGTGGCGCGGCGCGCTGGAATGTAACAGGCGAGCAGCGCAGCCACAAAGAGGAGCAGTATCACTGCGACGAAAGTCAGCGGATCGGTGGGGGGCACGCCAAACAGCAGTGACTCCAGCGTACGCGTGAGTGCCAGGGATCCAACAAGTCCGATGCCAACACCAATGAAGGTAGTGCGCAGTCCCTGTCCCAAGATCATGGTTAGAACGTCACGGGAGGAGGCGCCCAGAGCGACGCGCACGCCAATCTCGCGGGTGCGGCGGTTAACCGAATAGGCCATCACGCCAAACACGCCTATGGTAGCGAGCAGCAGCGCGATGATTCCGAAGAAACTGACGAGAATGAGGTTAAATCTGCGCGAGCCTAGCGAAGCGGAATAGACTTGGGAAAAGGTCCCGAACCTCGCCGGAATCTCCGGGTTGATCTCCTGCAGGATTGTGCGTGCTGCCGAGGTGACCAATTGTGTTTCCGCATCGCTCAACATCGTTATGGTAATAGCAGGGTGCGGGCGTTGAAACAGACTTACATAAACGGTGGGACGCGGCGGCGCATCGAGGCCGTATTCGTGAACGTCGCCGACAATACCGACAATGGTCAGCAATCGCAGGTCTCCGTCCATGTTCCCGAACTCAATTGTGTGACCGATGGGATCCTGGCCGGGCCAGCGGTCGCGAGCAAGGGAGTCACTGATGACGGCCACGTGCGGAGAATCCGCGCTGTCGCTGTCGTCGAAGATGCGGCCACGAAGAAGTGGAATGCCGAGAACATGAAAGTATCCGTTCGTCGCAACGCAGAAATCTGCATTGCCAATGCGCTCCTTTTGGAGAAACCAGGAATCGACCTCAGCGAAGTTCTTGGGCATCTCATTTTGTGTCATCAGCAGGAACATGCCGTCGGGAAGACCGCCATCCATGGGAAGGCCACTGGTGGCGCCAACATTGCGCACACCGGGAATATGTTTGAGCCCGTCTAACAGCCTGGAAAAGAAAATCGCCTGACCTGCCCTTGCTTTCGGGTCCCACCCTACCCACGGTAGCGAAACTTCCATGGTGACAATCTTGTCCACGCGGAAGCCCGGATTCACTTCCAATACCTTCATTAGGCTGCGCCCGAGCAATCCCGCTCCAATCACGAGTACAAGCGTAATGGCGATCTGTGCCGCCACTATTATTCGACCAATGCGCTGGCTGCCTTGCGAACCCGCTTGTGCACGTCCGCCTTCGCTGAGGCCCTCGCGCACGTCCCCTGCTGTAGCCCGCATCGCAGTAAACGCTCCTAGTCCCACGGCGACCCCTGTGCAAAGCAGGAAGGTGAACGCAAGGACGGGAATACTCATGGAGACGCTGTCCAGCCGGGGCAGATTCTTTGGTGCCAACGCAACCAACCCTCTCACGCCCCAGGATGCTCCCAGCACGCCAAGGCCGCCACCGAGAAGGGAAAGGACGAAGGCTTCGGTAAGAAATTGACGAACCAAGCGTCCGCGCGTGGCGCCGAGGGCGCTGCGAACCGCTAGCTCACGCATTCTCACTGAGGCCTGGGCGAGTAGCAGGTTCGCCACATTCGCACAAGCAACCAGCAGAAGAAATCCCACCGCTCCGAGTAGGACCAGCAGCGCCGGGCGGGCCTTGCTGGTTACCGAGTCTTGCAGCGGAATAACAATTGCATCTTTGAGAAGATAATCGTTTTGGTCGCTTGACGTATCGTGAATGTGACGGGCGATCGCGCTGATGTCCATGTTCGCCTGCTCGAGAGCCACACCATCTCGCAGGCGTCCGACTGCGTTGTAGTTATGCGAGGTCCTGCTGGGATTTTCGCCATCAACATCGGCCGACCGCCACAAGCTCACTTCGGGCGGGAATTGAAAGCCTTCCGGGAGTACACCGATAACGGAGAAGACCGCATTATCAATCTTCAGGTGCGACTGCGAAAGGTCCAGCGGCGATCCCAGATGCTGCTTCCAATATTCATAACTGACAAGAACGACTGGGTCTGCCCCTTTCTTCCCGTCCGCCGCGCTGAAATCGCGCCC
>CAZDYZ010000068.1:0-4910 GCA_964509525.1 uncultured Acidobacteriaceae bacterium | reverse complement strand
CGCCGTAGGCCTCGCGCAGAAAAACATATTGTCCTCCGGCTTCGGGGAACATGGCCGCCATCTCCGCGAAGGCGAAGCACGCCAGCAGGGTGATGATCCCGCCCACGAGCCATATGCCAAGGAAGAACCATGGTTTGTGTACGGCGGAAGCGATCGATCCAGCGGTGAGGAAGATGCCCGAGCCGATAATGCCGCCGACGAGCAGCATCACCGAATCGGTTAGTGAGAGGCCGCGGATCAGCGAAGGACCGTGCAGACCATCTTTGATTTTAGCAGGCAGTTGCGCCGATTGCGACATGAACCGAATCGTTTTCCTGTGTACCCAAGAAGCGTGGAGCAGGGCGTCGGGACTGCAGCGCGAGGCCCGAAATCACGCTTTCACGCTTGAGGTGAACGGCTGCCTCCCGCAGCGGTTAAAGCCAGGTTCCTGGTTCTCCGAGAGGTATAGAAGTTGCTACCTGAACGCAACCAACGGCACACTACCCTAGCCGATACCGAGATCTTCCGGCAGCTCCAGCGGCGTGCCGCAGACACGGCAGATAACGGCCGAGCAGTCACCGCAAGTGAGCGGATCATCCACCTCGCACGCGCAGTTGGGACAATAGAGCGCGGAATTGGTACGGCCATTAGCAGGTGTTTGCGGAAGTTGAGCCATCAGTTCAGGAAAATACTTTCACCTTACTTCAAACTTTGTCTTGTTCACCGCTTTTCCGAGCGGCCTGAAGCTCTGTCTCAAGCTCGCAGCTCCGGAATTCGTGTAAGCCTTATCTTATGGTGGAACCGCACCCAAGTCTGCCTTAGCCTAATCGATGTTGTTGGTTGCGATCAAACCGGAAAAACTAGAAAGAGTGGCGGAAACCTGCGGCGCGGGGAGAACGTAATTTGTTTCCAGCCTTTGGGACGATTGGCTTAACTTGATATTCGAGTTGCTTGCTTTCTGCGACGGAGCGGCAGGCGAGGGGTTCCGTAAGAACCTATCATGGTGACAGGCAGCTGGCCGGGCAACAAGGCCGATGAATCGTCGAGATTTCATCATTCGTACAGCTTGCGGAGTGGGAACAGCATTGGCTACCCGCAACTCTTTGCTGCGGGGTGTCACGCCGAGTGCGACCTCCAGGTTCAGCGCCAGCGACACGGTGGGGATCGGCGAGACCAGCATCAAGACCAGTCGGCTCGCCATGGGAACGGGAACCTTCGGATTTGGCGGCCGCTCCAACCAGACCTCGCTGGGCAACCAGGACCTCGTCGATCTGCTTCTTGCGGGCTACGAAAAGGGATTACGCCTGTTTGATACCGCCGATGCCTATGGCAGCCATCGTCACGTTGCCGGCGCTCTCCAGCATGTCCCTCGCGACAAGGTGACCGTGCTTACCAAGACGGATTCGCGCGATGCTGCGGGCATACGCGCCGATCTTGACCGCTACCGTCGCGAGCTCGGGACCGACTACATTGACATCCTGTTGCTGCACTGCCTTACGGAAGGAGACTGGACCGAGCGCTACAGGGGGGCCATGGAGGTATTGTCCGAGGCCCGACAAAAGGGCATTATTCGCGCGCACGGCTGCTCCTGTCATACGCTTGAAGCGCTGCGTGCCGCCGCCCGATCGCCGTGGGTGGAAGTCGCTCTGGTCCGCATCAACCCGATCGGCTCGCACATGGATGCCGACCCGGAAACCGTTAGCGGCGTGTTGCGCCAGATGCGGACCGCAGGCAAAGGAATCATCGGAATGAAGATTCTTGCCCAGGGAGACATGCGGTCGCGACCTGACGACGCGCTGCGTTACGCCTTGTCGCTAAACTTGCTGGACGCATTCACCATTGGCGCCGAAAACAAAGGCGAGCAAAACGATCTTATCCGTCGTATCGCCGCCGCATAGGGGCGCCTGAGCCCTTGCCCCCGTAGAACAAAAGAGCAAAAGCGTCTCATCTGCCCGCGGCACGGTCGCTGGCCGCGCCAGGGCCTAGCGCGCTGTTCACATCCACTGCTCCCGGAAATGATCGTTATCCACCTGCGTCAACAAGCTTTAACTCATTGAGATTACAATAGTTGAAAGATCCGCAAACGGTAGCATAGAAATCCGCGAGGGCATGATGGCCGAAAACCGAACTGTTTCTGCCGATGAACTTTTGCGTCGGGAGTTCAATCTGTGGGCCGAGCAGGGTCGCGGCGAGGAAATGGAGAAACACCATATCAGCATCACCGAGCAGACGTTGGTGCTGATGGGGCTCAAGCCTGGCGAGCGCGTGCTCGATCTCGGTTGTGGCGCGGGATGGGCGACCCGGCTGATGGCACAAGTCGTCGGCGCGACCGAGCGACCGGGACAGGTGGTCGGGCTCGACGTCTCGGACGAGATGATTCGCCGGGCGCGGGCGGCATCGGCCGCGTATGACAATGTGATGTTCGTGGCAGGTTCGGCGCAGCAGATTCCGTGGGAAGAGAATTTCTTCGATAAAGTGCTGTCGGTTGAATCCTTCTACTACTACGCCGACCAGGACCGCGCGCTCGCCGAACTGTTTCGCGTGATGGCCCCCTGCGGCGAGCTGTTCATTCTGATCAATCTCTATAAGGACAATCCTTACTCGCTGCGCTGGGTAGCTGAATTGAAGGTCCCGGTGCAAGTGCGCTCGGAGCAGGAATACATTGATTTGCTAAAAGCGCATACCTTTGAACATGTGCGGGCGATGAGCATTCCGGATCAGACTCCGACCCCGCAGGAATACACCGGCAAATGGTTTAAGAACGCCGAGGAGTTGCGTGAGTTCAAGCGTATCGGAGCGCTGTTGCTGATCGCGCGCAAGCCGGATTTTCGCTCACCAGCACCGGGATACCAGGTGTACTAGCCCATAGCCTGCGCAATTCCCCCCCCGGCATTCGGAGCCCAGGAACCGCGGGTCGGGGGAACTGGGAGATCTGTCACTTCCTCTCGATCAGTCTGGCGGTGAACACGACCCCGTTACGGTCGTCGTGCAACCTGATGGGAAAAACCAGCACGTTCCAAATCCAATGCGGGCTCCTGGCGGGCAGATGTGACATGCCGCGATGATCTCCGCGATCGATGTAGGTTTCACGGGTATCGGCCACCGTGCGTACGATTTCGCGCCATTCGTCACCCAGTTGGGGAAATTGCTCAAAGAGGCTTTTACCAACAAACCACGCGCGCTTGTGTCCATTCATGCCTGCGAAGTAGTCATTGACATATTGCCAGTTGCCCTCACGATCGAGAATCTCCAGAACGATATCGTCCCCCATCGCCATCGCAATCCGTGAATAGTAGAAGTCGCGCGCATCCACCACCACCGGGCGCCCGCGCTTCTTTCCTTCGAAGGAGCGCAGCGCTGCTACCAGGTCGTCAACCGAACTGTGACCCTTCAGCAGATGCATATCGGCAATTCCGCCGAACTTGCGCTCCAGGGTCGCTGACAAAATGATGATCGGGACCTGGGGACGCTTGCGCCGCAACGTTTGCGCTACGTCGGTCCCAAATTCGCCGGCGCCGAGATGGTAGTCCAGTACGGCAATGTCGATGACCTGCAGTTTGGCCTCAGCTTCCTCGACCGAGCTGGAAGTGACCACTTCGTATCCCTTCTGACGGAGGATGGCAGAGCGCAACACCAGGTTCTCCTCGCGGTCGTCGAGCAGCAAGACGCGGATAGGTACAGCCGTCGCGGCATGTGGCCCAGTGGCAGATAAGGGTGTCGAATTGGAGGTGTCTTCACTCATCGCCCTGTGGCTGGAAGCAGCTTTGATCGACCGGGTTACAATCCCGCAGCTGCTGCGCCGCACGTTCTAGACGAATATGCTGCGGAGCGAAAATATTACGGTCCCTTCTTTTTTCGGGTATCTGGGTCGGCTTGCTGATTGGCCATCAAACTCCGGACTGCCTTTGCAAGTTCTGGAAGTTTAGTGAAGATGCCCACCGCTCGCAACCATTGTTTGTGGTCGAAGGCGGGAGAGCCGCTGACCACGGCGCCGGCCGGGATGTCCCCGTGGGTGCCGCTCTGGGCGGTTACGATGGCGCCGTTGCCGATGTTGCAGTGTCCGGCAACTCCGACCTGACCCGCGAGGATGACATGGTTACCCACAACGGTCGAACCCGCCAAGCCAACCTGTGCGCAAAGCAGCGTATGTTCTCCGACCGCCGAGCCGTGTCCCACTTGTACCAGGTTGTCGATCTTGACCCCACGAGCCACGCGGGTTTCGCCGATGCTGGCACGATCAACGCAGGAGTTGGCTTGTACTTCCACATCGCTCTCGAGTACCGCGGGGCCGGATTGCGTGATCTTTTCCCAGTGCTCCCCATCGCGGGCAAATCCAAATCCGTCGCAGCCGACCACGGCGCCGTTTTGCAGGACAACGTTGTCCCCCAGGGTGCAGTGTTCCCGCACAACAGCATGCGCGTGGGCGAAAAAGTTGTTGCCAATCCGAGCGCCGCGATAAATGACAACGTGCGGCAGCAGCACAGCGTTGTCTCCAATTTGCACGCCGGCGTCGATAACCACGTAGGCGCCAATATGGGCATTTACCCCCAGCTTGGCCGTTGCTGCGATTACCGAGCTGGGGTGTATACCCGCACTGTACCGCGGGGGATGGTAGAAGAGATCAATGGCCCGGGCAAAGGCGAGATAAGGATTCTTGCTGCGCAGCATGCCAGTGGAGATTGAGGGAAAGTCCTCGGAAACAATCACGGCTGAGGCGGATGTGGTCTTGGCAGCGGCAGCGTATTTTGGGTTGGCGACGAAGGTAATATGTCCGGCCGCAGCTTCTTCGATTCCGGCAACGCCGGTGATCTCGGTCTGAGGGTCTGCATTGTCCAGCGTGGCGCCGAGCACCGAGGCGATATCAGCAAGTTTCATATTCGATAGGTTCAGCCGTGAACTTAACACGTCCGGGAAAAATCTCAGGTGAACAT
>CAZDYZ010000067.1:0-1984 GCA_964509525.1 uncultured Acidobacteriaceae bacterium | reverse complement strand
TCAAACAGGCTCGTATAATGTTTTCAGATCACTGCCCGGGCTACCCAATGGGAAAATCCGTTCGCATCATCGACGCTGGGCTGGCTGGCTCGGAAGCAGCTTGGCAATGTGCTCGTCGCGGCGTTGCCGTGGATCTGTTCGAGATGCGCCCGCTGCGCTCCACGCCGGCTCACAAAACCGCGAACTTTGCAGAACTGGTGTGCTCGAATTCGCTAAAGTCGAACAGCCAGAACACCGCGCCGTGGCTGCTGAAAGAGGAGATGCGCCGCGCCGGTTCGCTGTTGATGGCGATTGCGCTAGAGGCCGCTGTTCCTGCTGGACACGCGCTCGCTGTAGACCGGGATAAGTTTTCCGAACAGGTAACCGCTGCTGTTGAGCGCGAACCGCTTATTCGCATTGTGCGTGAAGAGGTCACAGCCATCGATCAAAGCGGTGCCATAACCATTGTTGCCAGCGGCCCCCTCACTTCCGATGCACTCTCACACGAAATCCTGCGACTGAGCGGAAGCGAGCAGTTGTATTTTTACGATTCCATCAGCCCGATCGTGGAGGCCGATTCCGTCGATATGTCACGGGTTTACCTGGCAGCGCGTTACGACAAGGGCTCAGCGGATTACATTAACTGTCCAATGACGAAGCAGGAGTATGATCATTTCCTGGATGCCCTGCTCGACGCGGAATCGGTGCAAATAAAAGATTGGGACAACCTAAACTACTTCGAGGGCTGCCTCCCCATCGAAGAGATTGCGCGCCGCGGACGCGACACACTGCGCTTCGGGCCAATGAAGCCGGTGGGCTTGCGTGATCCGCGCTCCGGCCAGACCCCCTATGCGGTGGTGCAGTTGCGTCAGGAAAACCTCCGCGCCGATTCCTACAACATTGTTGGTTTCCAGAACCACCTCAAATTTGGCGAGCAGTCACGAATCCTGCGACTGATTCCCGGACTGGAAAACGCAAAATTCCTTCGTTATGGTCAAATTCATCGCAATACATACATTAACGGGCCCAAGCTCCTGCGCGAGACCTTGCAAATGAAGCAGCATCCTAATGTGTTGTTCGCCGGACAGGTTTCCGGGGTGGAAGGATATGTTGAGTCCATCGCGACCGGACTACTCGCTGGGATACAAGCGGCTGCACTGGTCCGGGACGCCGAGCCCGTACCTCCTCCCCGTGCCACCGCCTTCGGTGCGCTGGTGAATTACATTTGCCAAGCCGATGCGACAAACTTCCAGCCCGCAAACATCACCTTTGACCTGTTGCCGCCCCTTGATGAGACAACTCATGGCAGGATTCGCGACAAGAAGCAGCGACACGCCTTGGTGTGTCAACGAGCTTTGGCGGAGTCGGAATCATGGCTGGAACCTTACACTTCTGCCACGGCGGTTCCAATTCCATTGGGGGTGAGAGATGTCTTACGGTGACCGACGGCCCTATTTAACGGCTTTCCCCAGGGTCTCGGCTTGAAACGTTCGTTCATCCACCCTGTGCAGGCGCTTGTCCATTCCTTTTGGTAGCAGCTTGTAATGTCTGATTTCCAATAGGTAGTAAACAATGAACCAGATCGGTTTCTCTGTGCTCATCCACCGCTGATCATCAAAGCGCACAAGGTTTACTGGACGGGAAAAAGTCCTTAGTGTCCGCTCACGCCGCAAATTGAAATAGATGTCGAAGTAACTCATGACCAGCTCGCGCAGTGAGCGGTACACTGGCTCGCGGTAGCGGCATCCGGTGTAGTTTGACTTGGCCACGGCTCCCCAGTGTCCCTTCACCCGATAAACGGCAAGCACGTGGTCAGTGTCGTGTTTGGCTTCAAGATCCAAAATCAGTGGTGGATGTCCATTGGCGCGCAAGGCTGCGGCTGCAAAGATCGCCCCTTCCATACAGTGTGCAGTATGCTCCCGTAATACCCGGCGCGGTGACCAGGCGGTATCCGCCAGATGGTAAGGCAGATCATCGAGAAACCGCTGTATGCCATAGGGGTTAT
>CAZDYZ010000066.1:0-3427 GCA_964509525.1 uncultured Acidobacteriaceae bacterium | reverse complement strand
CGACGCGTATTGGGCCATTTCGGAAGTAGCTCACCAGCCTGTAACTTTTCTCTGGCACGATTCACCCGACCTCGCAGGTTGCGACGCGATCATTGTTCCCGGCGGCTTCGCCTATGGAGACTACCTGCGGACCGGAGCCATTGCCAAGTTCTCTCCGGTGATGGAGTCGGTGCGCAAGTTCGCTGCCGATGGAGGACTGGTGCTCGGCATCTGCAACGGATTCCAGATCCTGTGTGAGGCTGGACTGCTGCCGGGCGCGATGTTGCGTAATGCGGGATTGAAGTACGTCTGCAAGCCCGTACATATTCGTGTGGAAAGCACCAACACGCCATTCACGCACGAACTTACCAAAGGCGAAGTGCTGGAGATCCCAATCGGCCACATGGAAGGGAACTATTTCTGCGACGGACCCATGTTGGCCGAGCTGAGGGAACAGGAGCGCATCATCTTCCGTTATACAACTCCGCTTGGGGAAGTTGACGCTGCAGCCAATCCCAACGGCTCACTGGACAACATCGCGGGAATCTGCAATGAAGGGCGCAATGTCCTTGGCATGATGCCGCATCCGGAGCGCGCCAGCGAGCCGGAGCTCGGGATGACTGATGGGGCAAAGTTATTTCGCTCGTTGGCAGCGGCGATGGTGGAGAGGTAGGCGTACGGCGCAATCCCTTTCTTGAGTTCGCGGTTTTCGCTCGGCATGATCTGCTGGCGACGTAGCGAAAATGGGCCGCTATCTGGTTCAACCTCATTTCCTTTGGAAACAGGGTGTAAGCGGCTGGTTATTCTCCGGCGATGTGAGAAGGCTATTGGCCTGATCCCGACAGTTCTATCGAAAAGCTTCCTTGTTTACTACATATGGCATCTTGGTTAGGTCGCCACCGTAGTTTTGCTCCAGTACGTCGATCAAACCCTGTACACAGCGGCCGGCCATCCCGCGTTTAGGATCTACTGACAGTCGCGTAATACGTGCGGCGCTGGCGAAGTGAGGGTACAAGCGACATCGGTCCTCGATTTCAGGATCGCGCAAGAGTGAATCCAGTGGCAGTGGCTCGATTTCATACACGTCGAGCGCTGCGCCCGCAATCCATTTCTCCTTGAGAGCTTTGGCGAGAGCCCTTTCATCCACCACCGGCCCGCGCGAGGTGTTCACCAGGTAAGCAGTCGGCTTCATGAGTCGCAGCGTGCCCTCGTTGATCAGGTGGTACGTCGGCGTGTCGCTCTCGCCCTCGCGCAGCAGGGGCACATGAATGCTGACGAAGTCGCTTTGAGTCAGCAATTCCCCTATCCCAACATACTTGATTGAAGTGGGCTCCTGCTGTAGTCCTCTCTCCAGACGCCAGTTCATGAGCTCCTGCACGGTGGCAAGCATGTGCTTATTGGGGCCTATGGCGTCATAGCACAGGACATTCATGTCGAAGCCGATGCATTTCTGGATCACGGCTTGGCCAATGCGTCCCGTTCCCACGATGCCAATGGTCTTGCCAGTCATCTCATCGCCGAGAAACGGCAGGTATGGGTGCCAATAGCCCCACTTGTTGTCACGAACTAGGTGCTCGGCACTCCATAGTCTGCGTGCCAGGTCCGCCAGCGCGAAGAATGCGAACTCCGCTGTGGCTTCGGTGAGAACGTCGGCCGTGTTGGTGAACGGGATTCTAAAGCGATTGGCGTCGGCGCGGCTGATGTTGTCGAATCCGACCGCGTATTGCGCTACCACCTTGAGGGTACCCTGCCCGGCCGCAAAGACTTCGGCATCAACTTTGTCGCGCAATGTGGTGATCAGGCCGTCGATACCACTGCGGACTTTTTCGATAATCAGGCTGCTCGGTGGCGGCTCGGGATCGGGGTAGACCTCGATCTGATAGCTGAGCTCCCGCAAGCGATTAAAAGCAGCCTCGCCAATATCGGCGGTAGCAAAAACGCGGACCTCTTTAGGGGGCATTTCTTCCCTCGCTAGACGCCTGCTGATTCCACTTCATTCGGAATGAAGCGAGACCTGGGTCAACACTCAAGAGCCATAACACTGGTAAGTTTGACCTCCACACTTGCTGCCCACGATTGCTTGGGCTCTTTGGACCGGCAAGTCATAGCATCGTGGTTCACAGTCAAAGCGATTCCGGCTGCCCCGGGAGCCTCGTTGCTGAAGGTTCGGCGGAACAGAAACCCGGCCTTGCGTGACGACGGTCGTTAAGCAGAGCTCTACACTCTACTTAGTCAGAGATCTTTAATAACTGCTTACTAGAACCCCAAGACTACACGACGGGAGATGACGGCCTATGTGAAGGTCCACCGCGCCGGCAGGCCGTTGCCGGAGTCTCCTCAATTCTACAGGTGCTTCCGCGTCCACTGATCAATGCGATCGAGGGCGATTTCGATATTCTCGATCGAGTTGGCAACACTGAACCGCAAATACCCTTCGCCAGACGCCCCAAAAGCGGTACCGGATAATGCCGCGACGCCTGCTTCTTCCAGCAGCGCAGTTGCCAACTTCTTCGATGGCCATCCGGTCTGCTTGATATTCGGGAATGCATAGAACGCGCCCTTGGGGAGCCGGCAGGAAAACCCCTTAATCTGGTTCAAGCCAACCACGAAGACATCACGGCGACGTTGGAATTCTTGGCGCATTTTTTCCGGTTCGATTTGATCACCCCGCAAGGCCTCGAGGCCGGCCACCTGTGTGAACGTGGCCGTACATGAGGTCGAGTTCGTCGCAAGCCGCGCAATATGCACCGCAAGATCGGCCCGCATGACGCCATAACCCATGCGCCATCCGGTCATGGCGTAGGTCTTGGAAAAGCCGTCAAGAATGACGGTGCGATCTTTGAAGCCATCCACGGCCGCGATGCTGTAGTGTTCGCCTTCGAACAGAAGGCGGCTGTAGATCTCGTCGCTCATAACTGTGATATCGCGATCACCAATGGCGTCCGCAATACCGTGCACGTCTTCCTTGGTGATCACACCGCCGGTGGGATTCTGCGGGGAGTTCAGGATGATAAGCTTGGTGTGATCGCTAATAAGGCCAGCCAACTCGTCCACATCGAGCCGGAAGTCTCGGTCCTCCCGCAGGTGGACCGGAATGGGCTTTGCACCCAGAAAATTGATCAGCGACTCATAGATCGGAAAGCCGGGGTTGGGGTAAATGACTTCATCCTCTGATTCAATAAGCGCCAGGATGGAAAAGAAAATAATGGGCTTACCGCCGGGAACGACGACAATTTCGTCGGCCGAAACCGGCACTTTGCGAGTGCGGCTGACGTAGGAGGCGATTTCCTGGCGCAGATCGGGGAGTCCGGCGGCGGGACCGTAGTGGGTCCATCCCATGTGAAGGGCGTCGACTGCCGCGTCGACAATATTGGCGGGCGTGGCGAAGTCGGGCTCGCCGATTTCGAGGTGAATGATTTCTTTGCCTTGTTTTTCCAGAGCGCGGGCG